>JAJYMV010000071.1 GCA_021786705.1 bacterium | reverse complement strand
GCGTCGGAATCGGCGTCGGCGTCGGCATCGGCGTCGGTACGGGGTTCGAACCGCCACCTCCGCCGCAGGCGACCAACATCGCGCTCGCGACGAAAGAAGCGAAGAGGGCCGAGGAGGTGCGCGCGCCGGTTCGTCTCATCGCCGCCCTATTCGCGTTCGAGCGCCGCCGCTCTTTGCGCCTCTATTGCGCCGGTGGGAGATTCGGGTCGCCGAGCACGTCGGCCATCGCGCGATAGATATCGAGCCGTCCGCAGCCCTGCGCCGAAGCGCTCACACCGGGCAGAACGTAGGCATCGCTGCAGAGATAGTTCCGCACCTGCGTCGGGGTAAGACTCGGATGGACCGAGAGCAGCAGCGCTGCAGCGCCCGAGACGTGCGGCGTCGCCTGCGAGGTTCCGGCGATGAGAATCCGGCAATCGCCTTGGGAACCCGAGGGCGCCTCAAAATCGGGCGTACAGGTCGCCCCGCCCATCGCCGTGCTCGAATAGATGTTCTCGATCCAATGCAGATCGTCGACGCCGGGGCCGACATTCGCCGGGTCACCGCCGGGAGCAACGAGCCCCCACGTCGTGCTTCCGGCCTGGTAGTTCGAATACGAAGCGACGTACTCGACCGGAGCGCTCGGCGTGCCCGGTGCACCGCTGCTGTCGGTACCGTTGGGGTAGCCGTCGGAGAGCGCGCTCGCTCCGACCGCAATGACGCCCGTGTCGCAGGCGGGTGCATCGAGCGACGCACCTCCCGAGTTTCCCGAAGCGGCGACGACGACGACGCCGGAAGCGATCGCGCTCGCGACGGCGTTCGCTTCGAGCGGATCGTCACCGCCGGCACAACTCGCACCGATACTCAAGTTCACGACGTTCGCACCGTGTGCGACGGCGTCGTCGATCCCCGCGGCGATATCGGCAGTCGACGCGCTCGTGCTACAGGCCTGCGGATTGCTACTCAGCTGCGAGACGCAATTCGAGGGCGGCGACGGAAAGACGCGCTCGACGATGAGCGAGACGTTGCCGCCGACGCCGACGAATCCGAGATTGTTGTTGACTGCGGAGGCAGCGATCCCGGCGACGTCGGTTCCGTGACCGTCGAGATCGGTGACGTAATTCGAACTCGATTGCACGCCGGAATTAATATCGGTAATGAAGCAATGCGTGTAGACGACCTTCGATTGCAACTCCGGATGGGTAACGTCGGCGCCGGTATCGACGACCGCGATGCGAACCGATGACGAGCCCATCGCCGAAGCGTTCTGATATCCCGGCGGTGCGTCGGTCAGACTTGAGTAGGCCCAGGCGTGGCCGAGCGAAATCGCGTGCATGTCCCATTGTCCCGGAAGGCTCGTGCCGGGCGACGGGCTCGGGGCGGGATTTCCCGCTTCGTAATACGGCGATGTCGAACCCGGGAACCCGTGGAAGTAGGGGTCGTTCGTGGTGACCGGTGCGAGCACGCTCTGCGTGTAGCGCAGGCCCATCGGCACGACCTCGGTGACGCCGGGAAGCATGCGCATCTGCGCCGCGATCGCCGCGCTCTTCGCCGGATCGACCGCGACGACATCGATACTCTTGCCGATATTCGCAAACGTAAAGCGTTGCGTGACGTTACCACCCGCGTGCGCGATCTCGCTCGATAACGTTCCGCGCGCCGTTGACGCGACGGTTCCGCGTACGACCTCAAGCAATCCCGGAACCGTACTCGGCTGCAGGTTCGCCGACGAGCCGGGCTTGGTGGGAGCTCGGCGCACCGCGTCGCTGCCGAACGATGCGAGCGACGCCGCCATGCGGGTCGTGCTCGTACCGTTGACGCTGCTCGGACAACTATACCCGACGCTCGTGCTGTTCGGCGGGTTCGTCGGAGCGGGAGTCGGCGATATTCCACCGATGATATTTCCGATGCCGCCTCCACCGCCGCAGGCCGCGAGGAGTGAGGCGGAGAGGAGCGCCGCGAGCGACGTGCGTGCCGTAATCATAACCCCTAGACGTTACCCTTCGGCGATTCGTTTCACTCGTGCCGGGCGGCGAATCTCAGGAAATCTTTATCTCGCGCCACAGCAGGCCGAGCGCCGCCGTCGTCGCTCGGGCTTGGATCGCCGCGCGGTCGCCGCGCAACTGCAGCGTCCAGGCGCGTTCACCGCGCGCATCGGCGATCGCTACGCAGAGCGTGCCGACCGGCTTCTCCGGAGTGCCGCCCTCCGGCCCGGCGATCCCGGTCGTCGCCAACCCGATCTGCGCGTGCAACGCGGCGCGAACGCCCCGCGCCATCGCCAGGGCGCTCTCCTCGCTCACCGCGCCAAAACGCTCGAGCGTCTCCTCAGGCACCCCAAGCTGCGCCAGCTTCACGGCATTCTCATATGCGACGATGCCGCCGAGAAAGTGACGCGACGCCCCCGGCACCGCCGTGATCGCCGCTGAAATCCGTCCTCCCGTACAGGACTCGGCGACCGCGAGGCTCTCGTTCCGCTCCTCCAGGAGCGCGAGCACCGCACCTTCGAGCGACGTCGCGTCGGTTCCGAAAATGTGCCCGCGCAGGCGCGCGCTTAATTCGGCCTCCAGCGGAGCGATAGCCGAGCGCGCGCGTTCCGTGGATTCGGCTTTCGCCATAATTTTCACGTCGCAACGATAATCGTGCGCGAGGACCGCGATCTTTGGATTCTCCGATGCGGCGAAAAGATCCGCGATGCGATGGTCGATCTCGGATTCGCCGATATTAACGGTATGTAGCACGCGCGTGACGATGCCGTCGCGCACGTCGAAGCGCGAGCGCAACCACGGCAATAAACGTTCGGCAAGCATCGGCTTCATCTCGCGCGGAACTCCCGGCATGCACGCAACGAATTTTCCGTCGGCGCGAAGCGCGACGAAACCGGGCGCGGTGCCGTGCGGGTTCGGGAGCGGAACGCTGCCGGCCGGTAAATAGGCCTGCTTCCGATTGTTTTCCCGCATCGTCCGGCCGATCGACGCGAAGAAGCCCTCGATCTCGGCGAGCGCTTCGCGGTCGAGTTCGAGCGCGAGACCGAGTGCGTCGGCGACGGCTTCTTTCGTGAGATCGTCGACGGTCGGGCCGAGCCCGCCGGTCGAGATCGCGCCGTCGGCACGTTCGAGAATCTCGCGAAAGAGTGCCGCAATGCGCTCGCGATTATCGCCGACGGCATGACCTGCGTAACAATCGATGCCGTTCTCGGCGAGCGCGGCGGCGACGTAGGCGCTATTCGTATCCACGAGCTGGCCGAGCAGCAACTCCGTGCCGACGGCGACGAGTTCGACGCTACTCATCCTCGAGCACCTGAGGAGCGAACGAGAGCGCGAGTTCTTCTTCGAACCACTCGGGGTAGACGAAGCGCACGTCGGCGTCGAAGCCGTCGGCGACGCGAATCATCTCTTTGCGCCGAAGACCGCCCTGTTCTTCGGAGCGGTAGCGGCGTTTTATGCGTTCCTTCTGCGTCGCAAGGCACTCGATGAAGCGTTCGAAGCGCCCGTCCATCGCGCGTTGGAGCGCCTCCTTGAGATTCTTTCCGACTCGCGGTGCGAGCCCCGTCGTCGAAACGGAGATACGTACCGGGCCTGCTTTCGCGGTCGCCGCCATCGCGACGAATCCATAACGCGGCTGATCGATGCAACAGAGCAGAAACCGATGGCGGTCGGCATACTCGCGCAATCGCGCGGAGAGCCGTTCGTCCTGCGGGGTAGAGATCACGAAGAACGCATCGCATACATCCGTCTCCGCGACCGCCGAAGGATCGGTGAGCCGGAGGAGATCGGCGCCGCTCTCCTCGAGCGCGGCGGCTTTTTCGATCGCTTCGCGATCGTCGGCCGCGCCGATTACGACGCAGCGCCGCCCGCGGAGGTTCAGGCTGACGGGGTAAAACGGCGTGACCGGTTTCATCAGTAGTCGACCGGGCGGAGATAGAATTCGTTGATCGCCGTGTTGGTCAACATCGCGGTCGTCGGCAGATGCCGCTTCCAGTGCGTGCCCTCGACGCGACGGCGCACCAACGCCACTTCGGCGGCATCGAATCCGCGCGCATGCAGCTGTTCGTCGCGATACCCCAACAGCATCGACGAGAGAATCGCATCGGCGCGCGCATAGCGAATGCCGAGATCTCCTTCATCGGTCTGGTTCGCTTCCAGATCGGCACTCGGCGCCTTGTCGACGATCGCGGGCGGCACGCCGAGATAACGCGCGAGCTCCCAGACCTGCGTCTTAAAAAGATCGCCGAGCGGATTGATCGGCGGCGTATCGTCGGCATGCCACGTAAAATAGCCTAAGAGCCGTTCGGTTTTATTACCGGTTCCGATCGGAAGTGCCGTGAGTTTCGCCGATTGATCGAAGAGGACGAGCATGCGCGTACGCGCCATAACGTTTCCCCGTCGACGCGCGTCGGCCTCGGGTTCGTACTGGAGATAGCCGTCGACTGCCGCCGTGATGTCGACGGTATGACCGACCGCTCCGAGTGCGTCGATGACGAGTTGGGCATCGTGTAGGCTCGTGGGGCTCGAGGTGCGATAGGGCATGCGCACCAAATGAACGTTGCGCGGACCGAGTGCGTGGACGCAGAGATAGGCGGTGACCGCCGAATCGACCCCGCCGGAGAGGCCGACGACCGCATTCTCCATGCCGCGCCGTCCGAGGCATTCGTCGCGCAAAAAGCCGACGAGCCAACGCGCGGCGACGGCGGGATCGATCTTCGGCGCGGTGTACGGATCGCGCTTGGGCGGATCAACGACCGGTAGCATCGGTCTGCCCTCGTAACCAGGGCAACTCGTCGTCGGCGAGTAGATCGGGGAGTACCGCGCGAAGATCGCCGAGCAGCGGCAGGTTCGCGCGTGCGATTTCTACATCGTCGAGAAAGAGCTCCGCGCGAACGATGCAGCCCTCGCGCGCATCTGCTTCGACGAGAATCTCGCCGTCCGGAGCGATCGCGCGCGACGAACCGGTCATCCCCTTTCCGCCCTCAAAGCCCGCCAGTCCGGCGTAGAGCACGAAGCAGCCGTGCTCCATCGCGATTCCTCGCAAGAGTTCGCGCCATCGCGAAATCGAAAGCAGCTCGCCCTCGCCCTCGATGCCGCGCCCCGGAGCGGCGCTCGGTACGACGATCGTGCGCGCCCCTTTCAACGCAGCGATCGTCGGAACGATCGAATGCCACGCATCTTCGCAGATGAGCAGCGCAGTCGGGCCGAGCAGCGGCGAATTGAAGACGCGTACGCGGTTTCCCCGAGAAAGAAAACGTTCTTCGTCGAAAACGCCGTAGGTCGGAAGAAAGAGTTTGCGATGGACGTTGATGATCCGCGTTTCGCGTTCGTCAAGGGCGAGCCAAATCGCGCTATTATAATACGATCCGTTCTCGACTTCGTAGAAGCCTGCGGCGATTTCGACGGGGCGCTCCCCCGCGACATCGCGCCAGAGCGAGGAAACCTCGTGCCCGAAGAGCTCCGCGCTGCGCGCCGATTCGTAGACCGCTCCTTCGAGGAAGTATCCCGTCAACGCCGCTTCCGGCAGCACGATGAGTTCCGGTACGGGTTCGAGCGATGCTAACTGCGAGAATACCGCCCGCAACGAGGCAAGATTCTCCGCGTAGGCACCTTTGCGCGGCTTACTCTGAACGAGAGCGACGAGCGCCGGGCCCGTCTCGCTATTGCCGTGCACCGACCGCACTCGCGCCGACTTTTTCGGCGCACTCCTCGGCAGGGTAGGTCCAGATCTCGGCGAGCGTCGGATGCAGGTGCGGAATCTTCGCAAACTGTTCGGCCGTCGCGTCGAAGTGCATCGCGACGATGACTTCGTGGATCAACTCGGAGGCTTCCGGACCGATGCATGCCGCACCGAGAATGCGCCCGTCGTTCGGGTCGGCGAGCATTTTCACAAAGCCGTCGGTCTTTCCAAGGCACATCGCCTTGCCGTGCTCGGCAAACGCGTAGGTTCCGGAGACGTAGGGCGTTCCAGCGCGTTGCAACTCTTTCTCTGAGGCTCCCGCAACGGCGATCTGCGGCTCGGTGAAGATGGTGTGCGAGCGTTGCAGACGATAATCGGCGCGCTCCTCGCCTCCGGAGAGGGCGTTACGCGCGGCGATCTCGCCTTGATAGATCGCGACGTGCACCAGCAGAAATTCGCCGGTCACGTCGCCGACGGCAAAGATCCGCGGGTTGGTGGTTCGCATGCTTTCGTCGATCTCGATGCCGGTGACCGAATGCGCGGCGACGCCCGCGCGTTCGAGGTCGAGCCTCGCGATGTTCGGCACGCGGCCCAGACAATAAAAAATCTCCTCCGCATCGATGTCGAGCCCGATCCCATCGCGTTCTAAGCGGAGAATCTTGCGGCCGCGCTCTTTGCGCACCGATTGCATGCGCGAACGGACGTGGACCGCGATGCCCTCGTTCCGAAACGTCTCGGTCAACGTCTCTCCGATATCGGTATCCGCACCGGAGAGCAGGTGCTCGCCGCGGATGACGATCTGCGTGTGCGCTCCCATTCGCGAAAGAAATTGTCCGAGTTCGCAGCCGACGTATCCGCCGCCGAGCACGATCGCCGATTCGGGAATACGCTCGATCTCCAACACGGCATCGCTATCGAGAAAACCGGTCTCGACGAGCCCCGGAAGGGCCGGCGGTGCGATGGTGCTCCCGGTGGCGATTACGAAGGCGTCGGCCTCGAGAAGTTCATCCCCGACCGCGAGTTCGCGATCGTTAAGGAAACGCGCCTGACCGCGGTGGAGCGGAAAGCGTTCGATACCATCGATCCGATCGGCGGCGAACTCACCGACCAGCGCGCGTTTGCGCGCGGCGATGTAGGGCATATCGATACGAGGCTCCCCGGTGGTGATCCCGAGCGCGACCGCGCTCCGAATCGCCTGAACGCGATCGCTGCTGGCGAGCAGCGCTTTGCTGGGCATGCAACCGCGAAGGATGCAGAGCCCGCCGAGCGGTCCGCGGTCGACGATGCCGACGCTCGCGCCGAGATCGCGCGCGGTGCGTGCCGCGGCATAGCCGCCGCTTCCCGCGCCGATGACGACGAGATCGTAATGGCTTCGGGAGCTCATCTCCTATTGCCGAGATGGTGCGTGGTTGAAACGAAGCGTACCGTGCCGCCCGCCTGAACGAGAATCGACCGCGTCCGCGCGCGGTTCTCGTAGAAGCGAACGCCGTGAACGAGATCGCCGTCGGTAATCCCCGTCGCGCAGAACAGCACGTCGTCGCTCTTCACGAGGTCATCGATTGCGAGGACGCGGTCGAGATCGCCGAATCCCATCGCCTGTGCGCGCGCCGCCTCTTGCGGGTTGCGCGGCTTCAAGCGCCCCATGAAGTTGCCGCCGAGACATTTGATCGCCGCCGCGGCGAGAACGCCCTCAGGCGCTCCACCCGTTCCCATCGCTACATGGACCCCGGTCGTCTCGATTGCGGTTGCAATGCAGGCGTCGACATCCCCGTCGGAGATCAGCT
The DNA here is from genome assembly GCA_021786705.1 of bacterium. Classification (GTDB taxonomy): domain Bacteria; phylum Vulcanimicrobiota; class Vulcanimicrobiia; order Vulcanimicrobiales; family Vulcanimicrobiaceae; genus JABEUX01. The sequence continues at coordinate 22,679 of JAJYMV010000071.1, read as the reverse complement.
TGATCCGCGCACCCGCCGAACGCACCTGTTCGATGAGGTCGCCGTGACGCGGCCGGTCGAGAATCACCACGCAGATATCCCCGATCGGTTTCTCGAGCGCGCGCGCGACGGCAGCGAGATTCTCCTTGACCGTCGCGTCGATATGCACGTGCGGTGCCGCCTTCGGCCCGACCGCAAGTTTCGCCATGTACGAATCCGGGGCGTGTAAGAGCCCGCCGCGCGGCGCGATCGCCATGACCGCGATGGAATTGGGCAACCCGTTCGCGACCAGGTTCGTTCCTTCGACCGGATCGACGGCGATATCGACCGCGGGTCCGCCGCAACCGACCTCTTCGCCGATAAAGAGCATGGGAGCCTCGTCGCGCTCGCCCTCGCCAATAACGATCCGGCCGGAGATCTCCATTTCGCCGAGCGCGGCGCGCATCGCCTCGACGGCGGCGCCATCGGCGATATCGCGTTCGCCGCGCCCCATCCAGTGCGAGGCCGCGAGCGCGGCGCGCTCGGTCACGGTGACGAAATCAAGCGAGGGCTTCATACGCGCCTGCATGGTTAGATCGTTCATCCGCCTCAGGCTACAAGGGAAGCGGAGTGAATCCTTTAACTCCCCCCGGCGTGTCCGTACGTCAACCCATTGCCGCATCGTCCAACGCTCATCCCACCCACCGCGCCTTCGAAGGAGGCCTTCCTGCCCTCCTGATCGTCGCGCTCGCAGGGGGTACCCTCGGTTTCTTTCTCTGGCAGAGTTGGGCCGCGCCGAGCCTCGGCTCGGCACTCGGCGAGATCGCCTTCCTCGGATTACCGCTCCTCGGTGCCGCGTTCTCGCTCGCACTCTGGCTCGAGTACGCGCGCTACTTCAGCGCTCGCGCCGGCGTCACGTTTGCGAAATCGCTTCGGCACGACGCCATCACGTGGGCGCCCTTTCTTTTGCTCTGGGCGACCTTTATCGTGCCGCCCAATCTGGCGACCGGCTCGCGCTTGCTGGTGCTCGGCGCGATCCTCTTCGCCATTCTCAAAGTGCTCATCGCGGCGCGTTTCAACCAAACCGTTCGCGAAGTGTTGCTCGATTTCGTCGCGACGCGGGCCGCGATCATCGTGATCGCCGAACTCGCCGCCGTGATCATCGGCCAGCGCCCCGGGCAGCACGTCAGCGAATCTTCGCAGTTGTTGCTCGCGGTCTGGGGACGCTGGGACGCCGTCCACTATCTCGACATCGCGACGCGCGGCTATCAAGGGACCGAGATGGCGTTTTTCCCGCTCTATCCGATGATGATTCGCGCGCTCGGCGTGCTCGTCGGCAATCACCTCGTCGCGGGACTGCTCATTTCGAACGCCTGTTTTTTCTTCGCGCTGTTGTTTCTCTATAAATTGCTCGAGCGGGAATTCGACCGCCCCGTCGCCCGGCGCGCGATCTTCTACGTTTCGATCTTTCCCTCGGCGGTATTTTTCTCGGCCGTCTACACCGAGTCGCTCTTCTTCATGCTTACCGTCGCCACGTTCTTCTACCTCCGCCGCCGCCGCTGGCTTTTGGCCGGCACGATCGGTTTTTTCGCCGCGATGACGCGCGTGGAGGGGATCTTGCTGGTCGTTCCCTTCGCATTGGAATGGTACGCGGTCTATCGCAATCGGCTCGCCGAAAATATTCGCTCGTTGCTCCCGGCGGCGTTGATCGGCGCCGGCCTCGCGCTCTATATGGCGTACCTCTGGGTCGTCACCGGCGATCCGCTCTTTTTCTCGCACGTTCAGTCGCACTGGAATCGACACCTCGCCCCACCTTGGGTGAGCGTGACGAATTCGATCCTCGCCATCGCCCACGCGCATTCCGGCGCGGCGGTCGCGAATCAGGCCCTCGAACTAAGTTTCACCGCGCTTATGGTCGCCGTGCTGATTTTCGGATGGAAGCGCTTGCGCCCGTCCTATATCGCGTACATGGCGCTCTCGGTGCTGATCCCGATGTCCACCTCGAGCCTCATGAGCATGCCGCGCTTCGCGCTCGTCCTCTTTCCCCTCTTTGCCATCCTCGCACGATGGGGGGACCGCCCGTGGGTCAACAACCTCATCCTCGCGTTCTCGCTCCCGCTGTTAGGGCTTTTCACCGTTCTCTTTGCCGATTGGTATTGGGTTGCATAGTATCGTTCAGAACGTCGCGAACCGGCGCGGCGTCCGTCAATTCACGAAGTTCGCGATCGTCGGTCTCTCCGGTACGATTCTCAATTTTATCCTCTTCACGCTGCTGCAGCGCCTCGTCTCCAATCACGACCAAGCGCTGCCCTACGCGATCATCTATTCCATCGCGTTCATGGCCGGCGGCGTCTCCAATTACGTGCTCAATCGCCGCTGGACGTTCCGATCCGATGCGAACGCGGTGCGCGAAGGTGTACAGTTCCTCACCGTCTCCGCACTCGCACTGCTCGTCGGGCTCGGCGTCGCGCCGCTAACCAAGCCGTTTTTCGGAAACCACTACGGGCACCGCACCTGGCTGGTCGGCACCGTCGCCGGAATCTTCGTGAATTTCTTCGTCAACAAGTACTGGACGTTCCGGCATACGCGGTGAAGTCGTTTCGTTTTCTCCTCATCGCGGTCTGCATTTTCGGCGCGGCGTTACGACTGCACGGCATTCATAACCCGATTCTCGACCATCCGAATTGGCGGCAAGGCGATACGGCGAACATCGCGCGCAATTTCTATCGCCTCAACGGAAACATTCTCTATCCGCAGACCAACTACGACGGCCCGCCCCCGCATTACGTCGAATTGGAACTGCAGATCGTCCCCTATCTCGCCGCTTCGCTCTATCATTTTTTCGGCATCCATCCGATCTTCGGACGGCTGCTGACGCTGGGCTTCAGCGTCGCAACGATCGCCGTGCTCGGGCTTTTCGGGCGCTGGCTCTTCGACGATGCGCTCGCCGGGCTGGTCGCGGCGCTCGCTTACGCGATCTTCCCCGGGAGTATCTACTACGGGCGCACCTTCACTCCCGATGCAACGATGGTCTTTTTCCTCACGGCGGCGCTCTACGCCGTATCACGCTTACTCCTCGAAGATCTCGCGGTCGAGCCGCGGCGGCTCGCGCGTGCGGCGGGGCTCACCACGCTCGCGCTCCTTGCCAAACCCGTCGCCCTCGCGGGGCTCCTCGGCGCGCTCGGGCCGCTCGTCGAACGGCTCCGCGCAAAGCATCCGATCCGTCCGACCGCGCTCGTCGTTCTCGCCTTCGTCCCGCTCGCGATTCTGGAGATGTACGACCACGCGGTGCGCGGGCACGCCCAGTGGCTCTGGGCGAGTGCGATCGTTTCGAAGCACGTCATTCCGCATCTGCTCGCCTCGGTGAGTTCGCTCCACGGTTTTGCGTGGCAGGTCAAACACGCGGCATACGGGCTCAATCTTTTTCGCGTGACGATGCTCGGAACGATCGGGAGCATCGTCACGCTCGCCTCGCTCTTCGCGCTCCCGCGCGTGCGAACGCGCTCGCGTCTGCTGCTGCCGCTCTGGTTTCTCGGCGCCGCGCTCTACACGTACGCCGTCATCGCCGTCGAACGCGTCGACTACTATCTGTTCTTGCTCCTCCCGGCGTGCGCGCTCGCCATCGGCGCGGGCGCGATCTGGGTGCGCGATCGCTTCGGGAACGATCGCCGGAGCACCGTGGCACTCGCGATCGGCGGCACGTTGCTCGGCGCCGCGATGCTCGTCGGCGGCCTTACGGCGATCGCCCCGTATTATCGCTACAGCAAAGGCGCCTACCGCAATGCCGTCGCACTCGATCGCGCGTTGCCGCGCAACGCCTTACCCGTGATCGCGCATTACGGCCCCGACATTTTTTACTATATGGATCGCTTCGGATGGGAGGAAGACCCGTACCTCTGGACGCCCTTCGACGAAGAGAGCGCGATCGCTAAAGGGTCGCGGTATTTTATCTCGATCGAAGACGCACGCTTTCGTAAAAATCTCGAACTCTGTGCATGGATGTCGCGCTTCCCGCTCCTCCACCTTCCCGGCGTCAGCTGGCCGGTCTATCACACCTCGCTCCGAGCGATTCTCCCGGGCGCACACCGGCGGTGGCGCGCATTTCGCCGCGCCGAGCGCGCCGGCAACGGGCGCGCCTTCCTCACGGCGCACGGCCTCTGTCTGCTCCACTCAGGGAAGGGGTAGGAGCGAGGCCCCTCCGAGGTTCGAAGAACTCGCACCGGCAGCATTGGGGACCCCCGAACTGACCAACTGACGATACGCGATCAAGCGATTGGTGTTCCGCGCGACATCGAGTTCGAGTTCGTACGAGGCTTTGATCGCCGAGGTCAGATCGGCGGTATCGTAGGTGTACGAAAAACGATGCAGGTTGCGCAGGATCGCCCTATTGGCGATATCGAGCTGCGTGTACGCTTCTAAAATGCGTCGCGCCGCGCTCCGGTAGGTCGGGTAATTCGAGCTGACGATGCTCTGTTTGAGGCTCGCGCTCTCGATCTCGGCGCGCAGAGCCTGCAGGCGAAGATTCTTCGGTTCGATGCGTTCGGCTTCGCGGATCGTTCCTAACGCGCCCTGAAGATCGCCGAGAGTATATTGTTTGTGCGCCAAGTCGGCTGCGGCGGCGACGTAGCCCGCGCGTACCGTCGCGTCGTGAGGATCGATCTTCAGCGCGAGACGATAGGAGAGCTCGGCACCGCGCACGTCGCCGCGCGCGAGCGCGATGCGCCCTTGGTGAACGCGCGTCTGCGCGATCCACGATGCGACCGAGTGAGCGCAGCCGGAGAGCGCGAGCAGCGCTCCCACGAGTGCGAACGAACGAAGGCTAGAAGTGAACGTGGACGGCAAGGCGGGCTACCTCCTCGATCAAAAGCGCTGCGGGCACGAAGAGTAATTGCGAGAGTATCGTACCGAGAATGGCGGTCAGCGACAAGTAGAAGACCATCGAACGCACCTCGCCGATGCTCCGCTTTCCGTGGATCGCCTGGTCGGTAATCATCGACGAGGTCGGATCGACGAAGAGCGTAAAAGCGATCGTGCCGATTCCGTTGACGACGCCCGAGAGGCTAATCGCGGTGCGCGAGACCGCCGGATCGAGAACCGAGGCGAGAAACGCGCCTTGAACGCCGATCGCGTAGACAGCCATCACGAGGATATTGAAGATCAACATGCGGCGCGGCAATTGTCGCCACTGAAACGCGCGTAATTGGGCGAGCGTCGGGAGATGCTCCGCGCGCAACACTTCGAAGAAAATGCGCGGGTTCAACAAGCGCGCTACGGCGTGCGGCACCGATCCGCGCGCCTCGAACGAAGCGACGCCGCGGCGGAACAGGTAAGCGAACATCGGCAGAAAGAGCGCGAAGACGATCATGCCGAAGGTTCCGGCGAGCACGATCAACCGCAGCTGAAGTTCGAAGGTGTGCTGCCACGCAATCACGGTTGCGGGATCGTTCCGATAGTGAACGACGGCGTGCCCGGCGGTATCGGAGAGCGGACCGATAAAAAACGCCGAAAAGAGATTCGCCAGTCGGCCGGTCGTCACGAAGAGATTGAAGAGCGAGATCGAGGTGGCGATTCGCTTGGTTTGGACCCCGGCGAGGCGAGCGGCGTACGCACCGATCGTCACTCCCTGCACGATGAATGTGATCACCATCGCTCCCCAGAGTTTTCCGGAGAACAGGTGCGGGAGCAGCGGAAAGCTATGCGCCATGCGCTCCCCAGCCGATCTCGGCGGCGGTGGTCGGACCGACTAATGCGAGCGTCCGGCGCTCCGGAGCGAACGCGAGGTTCGCGATCTCGAGCACGCCGTCGGCGGTTACCGCGTCGATGCGCGCCTCGATCTCCTCTTGCGGAATCTCGCGGCCGTGAACGAGTTCCTGGCGCCCCAGGCGCATCATACGGCTCGAGGTACTCTCCAGCCCCAACGTCATACTACCCTTGAGGTGTTCCTTCGCGAGACGCAACTCTTCAGCCGCGACGGGGACGCTCGCGAGGCGATCGACCTCATCGAGAATCGTATCGATGCAGGGCTGCGCGTTTTTCAGCGAGGTGCCCGCATAGACGGCAAGGCTTCCCGCCTCGCGATAGGTGTTGCCGTATGCGGTGATGGTATAGACGAGGCCGCGCTTTTCGCGCACTTCTTGAAAGAGCCGGCTCGACATACCGCCGCCGAGAATCGTTTGGGCGACGGAGAGTGCGAAACGACGCTCGTCCCGCGCGCTCACGCAGGCTCCGCCGAGAACGAGATGGACCTGTTCGATCTCTTTACTGCGACGGACGAGCGCGTTACGAACCGGGGGAGCCGTGGCGGACGGGAGCGCCGCCGCTCCGGTCTCCGAGCCGAGCGCGCGATCGGCCAACGCGACGATTTCGTCGTGATCGACGTTGCCGGCGGCGCAGAGCACGACGGCGTTGGGGGCATAATGAGCGGCGAGGTGCGCGCGCAGATCGCTCGATTCGAGCGCTCCGACCGTCTCCGGAAAACCGATCGTCGGCGCACCGAGATCGGAGCCCTCCCAGAGTTGCTGCGAAAAGACTTCGTGAACGAGATCGTCGGGTGCATCCTCGTACATCTTGATCTCTTCGAGGACGACGTTGCGTTCTTTGCGCAACTCCTCGGGATCGAAGAGCGAATGCGCGAGCATATCGGAGAGCACGTCGATCGCCAACGGAACGTGTCGATCGATCACCTTGGCGTAATAGCAGGTCGTCTCTTTATCGGTAAATGCGTTGAGGTCGCCGCCGACCGAATCGAGCGCCTCCGCAATCTCGCGCGCGCTGCGACGCTGCGTGCCCTTAAAGAGCATGTGTTCCACCATGTGCGAGATCCCGCGCAGATGCGGCGCCTCGGCGCTCGACCCGACATCGACCCAGAGGCCGATGCTCGCCGAGCGCACCGACGACATCGCCTCGGTAATGACGCGCACTCCGTTGGCGAGGACGGTCTTCTTACGCATGGGGAGTGCTCCGGACGAGCGCGCGCGCGACCCAGTGGGGATCGACGACGATGCCCTCGCCGCCGTTCAGGCGCCGCGCGAGATGGGCGGCGCTCTCGCCGCGCCGCACGCTCAGCGTCAACACGTCGCGTTCGGTCGGCATCGCCTTATCGCCGGAAACGATCGTTCCCGGCGCGACCGGTATCGGAACGACAATCCAGCAGTCGACTTCGCGAATTTCGGGCGAGACCGCAAATGCATTCTCCACCGCGGAGAGCAGTTCTCCATCGAGCGTCGCTTTACTCACCGGACCGTGAAATTTCTCTCCGGAGAATCGAAGCCCCACGTAGGCGAGCTTCCCAAGACCCGAGGCGCGTATCTCCAACAGCTGGACCGGCAGCACGTGGGTAAAGAGACGCTCGCCGATCGCGACGGCGATGGCGCGCCGATTTCCACGCGCGCGTGCCGCCGCATCGATCTGCACGATCGACGGGCGCACGCGCTTCGCCGCGAAGGCCGGGGCCGGTTGCACCAACGCAAGTGCGACGGCGAGTGCGGCGAACGAGGCGTTAATACGACGCGGCAACGTAGGCTCGTACCTTGGCGGGCTCTCCACATGCGACGCAGACGCGCTCGTCGCCCTCTAGCGGCCGTAGAACGCGGGTCGTCGCCGAACACTCCGCCTTGATGTGCGCCTCGCACTCCGCTCGGTCGCACCAGGCGATATCGATCATTCCAACGCGCGCGCGCGCCGCTTCGTAGAACGCGTCGCGTTCGGTGATTCGAACGATATGCGCGTCGAGCGCCTCCTTCGCTTGCCGATAGAGCGATTCTTGAACCTGCTCGAGGGAGCGGCGCAGCTCGATTTCGAGCGCTTCGACGGCGACGCTGCGCGAACGCTCGGCGGCACCCTTTTCGAGATCGCGCCGAACGAGAATGACGCTGCCCGCATCGACATCGCGCGGCCCAATTTCGATGCGCACCGGAACGCCGCGCATCTCCCACTCCGCATATTTCCAGCCCGGCGACTGGTCGCGATCGTCGACGCGCACGCGCATGCCGCTGCGTTTGAGTGCGGCGGCGAGCTCGCGGGCACGCTCGACGGCACGCCGGTCTTCACCGCGTACGATCGGAATGAAGACCGCCTCGATCGGCGCGAGCTTCGGCGGAATGCGCAGCCCGCGGTCGTCGCCGTGCGCCATAATCATCGCCCCGAGCATACGCCACGAGACGCCCCACGAGGTGGTATAGGCGTATTTGATCGCGCCGTCGGCATCGGTAAACTGAATGTTGAAGGCGCGCGAAAAATTTTGCCCGAGATCGTGCGAGGTTCCGGATTGCAACGCCTTGCCGTCGGGCATCAAGGCCTCGATGCTATAGGTCTCAATCGCACCCGGAAAACGTTCGCTCGCGCTCTTCGGCCCGGAGAGGACCGGAAGCGCCGCGACGTTGCGCGCGAACTCTTCGTAGACGCCGAGCATTTTCAGGGTCTCTTCGCGCGCTTCTTCGGCGGTCGCGTGAGCGGTGTGCCCCTCTTGCCAGAGAAACTCCATCGTGCGCAGGAACGGCCGCGTCGCTTTCTCCCACCGTACGACGTTCGCCCATTGATTGATGAGAATCGGCAGGTCGCGATAGGATTCGACCCACTGCGCGTACATCGTTCCGATCGTCACCTCCGAGGTCGGACGAATCGCGAGCCGCTCGGTGAGTTTTTCTCCGCCTCCGTGCGTGACCCACGCAACTTCGGGCGCAAACCCTTCGACGTGCTCCGCTTCTTTGGTAAGCAAACTCTCGGGAATCAACAGCGGAAAATAGGCGTTCTCGTGCCCGGTTGCCTTAAAACGCGCGTCGAGTTCGCGCTGGAGATTCTCCCAGAGCCCGTACCCGTAGGGGCGCAGGACGACGCAGCCGCGCACCGGCGCGTAGGAGATGAGTTCGGCCTTCAGGCAGACCGCAGTATACCAAGCCGAGAGATCTTCGGATTTCGGCGGGATCGATTTGGGGAGCGCGACGGGAGCTTCGGACATAAGCGCACCGGGTTCGCGCGATTTGGCGGGGCCGCCTGCGCGCGGGCGCGAAGCCGAGCGAGCGATGCCCAAACTTACCCGAATTTACACGCGCACCGGCGACGACGGCAGCACCGGCCTCGTCGGGGGCCAGCGAATCGCGAAGAACAGCCTCCGCATCGAGACCTACGGCACCGTCGACGAACTTTCAAGCGCGGTCGGACTCGCCCGAACGGAGATGCGCCCGCTGCTCGCCACGCACGAGCGTGCGCGGCGCCTCGACGCCTGGCTCGACTGGGTGCAGGACGCCCTCTTCAATCTTGGAAGCGATCTCGCAACCTTACCTGCCAACCGCTGGGAAGGCATGCCGCTTACCTCTGCCGAGGACGTGCGCGCGCTCGAACGCGCGATCGACGAAGCGCAGCGCGATCTCGAACCGCTGGCGAACTTCATTCATCCCGGCGGCGCCCCGACCGGCGCCTTTCTCCACCTCGCGCGGACGGTCTGCCGCCGCGCGGAGCGCTTGCTCGTTACCCTGCGCGCCGAGGAGGACGGGCTCTCGATCGAGACCCTCCATTTTCTCAATCGTCTCTCCGATGCGCTCTTTGTCTGGTCGCGTTGGATCAACGCCGCACTCCACGAACCCGAATATCTCTGGAACCCCAAGAGCGCCCCGCCGACGCCCTGACAGCCTCCTAGGGGGACGCCGCGACCGAGCCTGCGAAGAGCGCGGCCGATGGCATTTTTTGAACGGCTGTTCGCTACAACGAACGTCGAGCGGCTGCGCGCGCTCGCACAACGAAAAATTCTCAAACGCGCACTCTCCGCGAAGGACCTGGTGGCGATCGGGCTAGGAACGATGATCGGCGGCGGTATCTTTACCACCATCGGCACCGGGGTCAAGGGCGCGGGGCCCGCAGTCATCATCAGTTATTTGCTCGCCGGTATCACCTCGTTCTTCGCCGCGCTCTGCTATGCGGAACTCGGTGCGATGGTACCGATCGCCGGCAGCGCCTATACGTATGCCTACGCGACGATGGGAAAACTCTTCGCGTGGATCATCGGCTTCGCGTTGATCTTCGAATACGGGATCAGCGCCGCGCCGGTCGCGCAGCAATTTTCGGCGGCGCTCCAGGACGTCTTAAAATCCGTCGGCTTCGTGCTGCCGACGTGGGCGCAACAGTCGAACCTGGTCATCCACGGCGCGTGGTGGCAGCTTAATACGTGGGACCTCGCGCATTCGCAAGTCGACGTCGTCGGCGCGCTCTTCGTGATCGCGCTCTCGCTGCTGCTCTCGGTCGGCATTCGCGAAACCGCGACGACGAATAACGTTTTCGTCGTTCTGAAAATCTCGGCGCTCATGGTCTTTATCGTCGCCGGACTCTTCCTCTTCCATCCGGCGAACCTGCAGAATTTCAATCCCTTCGGATGGGGAAAGCTCACGCCGTTCGGCGGCTCTGCCGACTATAACTCCACCGTGCAGCCCTACGGCATCGTCGCCATCGCGGCATACGTATTCTTTAGTTACATCGGATTCGATACCGCCACCACCACCGCCGAAGAGTGCAAGAACCCCAAGCGCGATGTCCCGCTCGGCGTGCTCGGAGCGCTCGGCATCGGCACGCTGATTTACTGCGCGACGGCGATCGTTCTGGTCGGCGCAATGCCCTGGTCGACGGTGCCGATCAAAGATCCGCTCGTCGTCGCCCTCGCACCGCTCCACCTTCCGTTCGTCAGCGCGATCATCGTCATCGGCGTCCTCGCCGGTACCACCAGCGTCGCCCTGAGCTCGCTGCTCGGGCAATCGCGGATCTTCTACGTGATGGCGCGCGATAAAATGCTCCCGCCGATCGTCGCGAAGGTGCATCCGAAATTCAAAACGCCGGTCAACACGACGATGTTCACGGGAGTCGCGGTCGCGATCCTCACGCTCGTCGTTCCGTTGAATCAACTGTTGAATCTGGTAAACATCGGCACGCTGATCGCCTTTACGGTCGTCTGCGCCGGGGTGCTCTATCTCCGCAAACGGAAGCCCGACATGCCGCGGAGTTTCCGCGTTCCCTTCGTTCCGCTCTTCCCGATCCTCGGCATCGTGTCGTCGCTCTTTCTCGCCATCTTTGGGCTCTCGCGTACGACGTGGGAATGGTTCGCAGGCGCGTTGGTGATCGGGCTGGTCTTCTTCTTCAGCTACGGGTTCTGGCGCTCGAATCCCGAGCAGATCGTTCCCGTCGAAGAGCCCGAGGGGCTTAGCGAGGTTTAACCGCCCCCTGGAAATTGAGCCCCGGCGTTAGAATATCGACGCGATTCTTCGCCTTTTCGTAGGCGACGTGGACGGCGAAGGCGCGCGATACGATCGCCGCGTCGACCATCGTCCGGCCGTGCAGCACGAAGGGTGCGCGGCTCAGTTCGATCGCCCGGCCGTTGAGATTTGCAAATCGATCGCCGATGCGGAAGCGCACGACGGTACGCCCGCGCAGCAAGATCACTTCGCGCTTCGCGGAATCGAGTTCCACCTCTCCGCCGACGCGTCGGGCGATGCCGCGAACCGGAAGATAGAGATGGTCGTCCGCGGTGACGAAGGGCGCGACCCGGGGATTTACCACGCGTCCGTTCACGCGTAACTCCGGGCGCTGCGCGAGCGCGAGCCAGAGTGCGGCGAAGGCGGCGAGCGAACAGGTCAGCAAGATCGTGCGAGCGCGCGGAACGGTGTAGGTCATGTGACGAGCGTGACCTCGTGCCGGTACGCGGGATATTTTTCTAAAATCACGCGCTCGATTTCGACGCGCAACGCTCCCAGGAGCTCTTCCTCGGGGTAGGTCCCGATCAACGCACCGGCGCGATAGATCGCACCCTTTCCCTTGCCGCCGGCGACGCCGACGTCGGCCATCTTCGATTCACCCGGGCCGTTCACGACGCAGCCCATCACCGCGACCTTCACCGGCGCGGTGTAGAGTTTCGCGATCGCTTCGACGCTGCGCCCGAGTTCGAGCACGGAGATCTCCGCCCGCCCACAACTCGGGCAGGCCGTGATGTCGAATCCTTTTTCGCGCAGACCGAGCGATTTCAAAATGCCCCAGCAGACCGGGACTTCCTCGATCGGATCGGCGGCGAGGGAGACGCGAATCGTGTCGCCGATTCCTTCGAACAGCAAAATCCCCAGACCGATCGAGGACTTAATGGTGCCGTCACGCAGAAGGCCCGCCTCGGTGATGCCGAGATGGAGGGGATAGGGCGTATTGCGTTCGCGCAAACGTGCGTCCATGAGCCGGTAGGCGTGCACCGTGGCGATCACGTCGTGCGCCTTCAGCGAGACGGCGATATCATCGTGGCCGTGCTCTTCGAGCATTTCGATGTGCCGAAGCGCCGACTCCACCATCGCCTCGGCGCAATGCCCGAGTCGTTCCTCGATATCGGGGGCGAGCGAGCCCATGTTCACGCCGACGCGAATCGGAATGCCGCGCGCTTTCGCCGCGAGCACTACCTCGGAAACTTTCTTCGGATCGCGAATATTTCCGGGATTGAGCCGCAACTTCGCGACGCCGGCTTCGATAGCGGCGAGCGCCATGCGATGGTCGAAGTGAATGTCGGCGACGATGGGGACCGGAGAACGCTGGACGATCGCCGGAAGCCCCGCCGCGTCGGGCGGGTCTTTTACCGTGACCCGAACGACCTCGCATCCTTCCATCGCCAAGCCGTAAATTTGTTCGAGCGTCGCATCGGCATCGGCGGTATCCGTCGTCGTCATCGATTGCACGACGACGGGATGGTCGCCGCCGATCCAGACGCGCTTCACGTCCTCTTTGCCGGTTTTATTGAAGAGTTCGACCGCTTTGCTCTTCCGACGGAGACGCAACATTAGTTCAAAGCCCCTTTTCCGGCGATGATATTGCCGATATCGTGAACGGCGATCACGGCAAAGAGCGCGAGCACGACCGCGAATCCCGCGAAGTGCACCATCGCTTCGCGCTCGGGATCGACCGGTTTGCCGCGCAGCAACTCGGCGATGATGAATGCCGCACGGCCGCCGTCGAGCGCGGGAATCGGCAAGAGGTTAAAGAGGCCGAGGGCAAACGAGATCGTCGCGGCGAGCGCAAAATACGGGCCCCATCCGAGATCCTGAATTGCAATCGCGGCTCGGCCGATGCCGATCGGCCCGCTGACTTGGCCGGCATACTTGGTGAAATGCGTGACCAGTTTCTCGATGCTGCCGACGCTCTCCGACGCGATGAGGCCGTAGGTATAGCCCGCGTCGACAAAGGCATCGGTAAAGCCGACCCGTTCGTAGGGAACGCTCGGAACGATGCCGATGCACCCTTCGCGCGCGTCGCCCGGACAGGGCGCGGGTGCTGCGGTACGGAGGATGGTCGTGCCGTCGTGGACGTACCCGATGCGCAGCATTTTCCCAAGCGAGGCGTGTAGTTTTTTCACCAGTGCCGTGCCGTCGGTATACGCCACGCCGTCGATCGAAGTGATGCGATCGCCGGGAAGGATGCCCGCGCGTTGTGCCGGCGAACCGCCCTGCACTTCAGCGACGACCGTACTCGGGTGCGAGGAGGCGACGCCGAACGCCAGGATACCGACGACGAGAATCACGTACGCGAGAAGAAAATTGACGATCGGCCCCGCGAGCACGATGGCGAGACGGGCGAGCGGCGGCTTCCCCTGAAAATCACCGTCCTCCGTTGCCCCGGCGCCGCGAAATTCGCGCTGTTGCTCGGCCTGCGTGCGCGTTCCATCCTCGCCAAGCATCGCGCAGTAGCCGCCGATCGGAAGGGCGCGAACGGAGTAGAGCGTGCCGCTGCGCGGGCTGGTAAACCCGAACAGCTTCGGCCCCATTCCTAACGCGAACTCATTGACGCGTACCCCGTTACGGCGCGCGACGACGAAATGCCCGAGTTCGTGCAGCACCACGAGCACCGAGAGCATGACCAGAAAGGTAAGGATCTTCCCAAACGTCGCGATGGGAATGAACGCTAAGAGATGCATCTAAACTCCAGTGGAGAGCGAGGAGTGCGCGGCGAGCCGAGCGCGCACGAACGCGCGCGCCGCATCGTCGGCACTGCGAAGGCCGGGAAGCGTGAGATCGTCGTGGGGAACGCTCTCGAGCGCCTCGCCGACGAGCGTGGGGATATCGCCGAAGCGAATCGCGCCCGCAACGAAGGCTTCGACGGCGATTTCGTTCGCTGCCGAGAGCACGGCGGGAGCGCAGCCGCCGCGCCGTAAGGCGTCGTAAGCGAGGGCGAGGCTAGGGAAGCGCTGCGTATCGACACGTTCGTAATCATAACGCAGCAACGGCGCATTCGGTTGTGCCCCAAGGAGCGTGAGGGGATCCAACGGCATCTCTGCCGGTGCCCTCTCCAGCCGCTCGGGATAGGCGAGGGCGTAGCCGATGGGCACCCGCATATCGGGAGCGCAGAGTTGGGCCTTCACGCTGCCGTCGCTAAAGAGCACCGCCCCATGCAGGAGGGACTGCGGGTGGACGACCACCAGCACGCGCTCCGCGGGCATCGCGAAGAGCCGGGAGGCCTCGATCGCCTCGAGCCCCTTGTTCATGAGGGTCGCCGAATCGATCGTGTTCTTCGTGCCCATGCGCCAGGTCGGATGGTCGAGCGCCTGCTCGAGCGTCGCCGACGCGATCGCTTCGGCCGAGGCGCCGCGGAACGGGCCACCCGATGCAGTGATCAACAATGCCGCAACCCGCGCGCGATCCTCACCGACGAGACATTGAAAGAGCGCGCTATGTTCGGAGTCGACCGGGAGCAGGCGCCCGCCGCCGCGCGCGACGGCATCGACGAGGAGTTCGCCCGCGGCGACGATCGCTTCTTTGTTGGCGACGGCGAGATCGATACCGCGCTCCGCCGCAGCGAAGATGGCGTCGAGCGCGACCGCACCCGTCGTCGCCGCAAGCACGATATCGGCGCCGCTCTCGGTCGCGGCGCGCAACAAGCCCTCCGCTCCGTCGCGCGCATCGACGGCGATGTCGGGCGCGAACCGTTGCACCTGCCGCTCTAGGAGCGAATGGTTCTTCCCCGCCGCGAGCGCGACAACGTCGAAACGTTCGGGATGTGCGGCGATCGCGTCGAGAGCTTGCGTCCCGATCGATCCCGTCGAACCGAGAATCGCTATTTTTCTGCGCGCCATATCAGCGAACGCTCAGCAAACCGAGAATGTGAAGGGTCGCAAAAAACACGGTACCGCCGAAGAGATAGGAATCGAAGCGGTCAAGAAAACCACCGTGGCCAACGATTGCGGTTCCCGTGTCTTTCACACCGACATCACGCTTGAGCGCCGATTCGACGAGATCGCCGGCTTGCGCGCCGACGTTGGTCGCCGCTGCGAGTGCCACCGCCTGCCAGAGCGTGAGCCCCAACGGTGCGTAGTTGCTCGCGATGGCGGCGAGCGCCGAGACGGCGAGCAACGCTCCCACCGAGCCCTCGACGGTCTTCTTCGGCGAGATACGCGTGAGCTGTCGGCGCCCGAAACGATTGCCGATCAACATGCCGAAGATATCGGTCAGGGCGATGCAGAGCAATGCAAAGACGGTCCAGAAAGCACCGACGCCGGGAACGTTCCGCAAAAAAACGAGATAGGTGAGGAGCTTGCCGATGTAGAGCACGGCGAGCAGCGTATAAGCGGTGCGCGCGAAATAGCCGCGCTGATCGCCGTACATGCCGATGGAGAACGCCGCGATCGTCACCCCCGCGAGCAAGACGCCCTCCCATTTTTGTAACCGATTGAGGCTCGCGAGAACGATATAGGCGAAGACGCCGAGGACGGCGATCGGATATTCCAGTTCCTGGCCTTTGATTTCGCAGAGCGCGTTGAGTTCGTAGAGACACGCGAGCCCGATGGCGAGGACCAAGAGATCGAATGCCGGCGCCCACACGATCGAGGGCAGCCCGATGGCCGCGATCAGCAGGCCGACGGCGACCCGACGCTTGGTCACCCGCGGTCGCCCGGACATTACCGCAGAGGCGGAGTTCGATGCGACCGACTCGCTCATGCGCCCCAGCGCCGAGCGCGCCTACCGAACTCTTCGATCGCAGCGGTGAGATCCGCGCGCGAGAAATCGGGCCAGAAAATGTCGCTCATCACCAACTCCGCGTAGGCGGCTTGATAGAGCAGAAAGTTCGAGAGCCGCTGTTCGCCGCCGGGGCGAATAACGAGATCGGGGTCGGGAAGATCTGCGGTCGCGAGGTGCGCGGCGAGCGTCTCTTCATCGATCTCGTCGGGAGCCAAGCGGCCCGCCGCGACCTCGCGGGCGACGGCACGCATCGCGTCGCGAAGCTCCGCACGCGAACTGTAGTTCACTGCCAAGTTCAGCAGCAGGCCGGTATTCGACGCCGTTTTACGCACGAGCGATTCCAAGGCCTCGCGCGAACGAGTCGGTAACGCCTCCCAATCGCCGATGATTCGCACGCGAACGTTGTTTTTATTGAGTTCGGCGAGTTCGGTGCGCGCGAAAAAAACGCAGAGATCGAAGAGAAAAGAGATCTCGGTCGGCTCGCGCCGCCAGTTTTCGGTCGAGAAACCGTAGACCGTCAGCACTTCGACGCCGAGATCGCTCGCCGCGCGCGTGACCTCGCGCAAGGCGAGAATACCGCGCCGATGCCCCTCAACGGCGGGCAAACCGCGGCGGCGCGCCCAGCGGCGGTTGCCGTCCATGATGATCGCAATATGGCGTGGGATCGCGGCGGTGGCCTCGGGGGCCGACTGCGGAATGGAAGTTTTCACGTTGCGTCAACGCGATCGTAACGTTCGTATCCCGCGAGCAACTCCAGGCCGCTCTCGACGGCGCGCACGTCGATCACCCGGAGCTTTCCCACGCCGACCCATGCCCCGAAGGGGCGCACGACGTGCGTCCGCAGGCACCGATCGCCGAGCAATCGGCGGGCCTGGACCTCGGGCATCAAGGCGAGTTGCGGGTCCACGAAGCTATGCGTCAGACCTCCATGACTTCTTTTTCTTTGGTCACGACGAGCGCGTCGATATCCTTGCTATAGCGGTCGGTGAGCTTTTGCAGTTGCTCTTGCATGCGTTTGCTCTCGTCCTCGGTAATCGTCGAACTCTTCAGTTGCCCTTTAATATCGTCGTGGGCCTTGTGCCGCACGTTGCGCAGGGCGATCTTCCCATCTTCGGACTTCTTCTTAATGACCTTGACGAGCTCGCGGCGCCGTTCTTCGTTCAACGGCGGCACGCTCAAGCGGATCGTCGTGCCGTCGACATTCGGGCTCATGCCGAGATCGCTCTTTTCAATCGCCTTGCGAATCTCGCCGACGACGCCCTTATCGTATGCGGTAATGACGAGCGTCCGCGCGTCGGGGGTCGCGATACCCGCGACCTGCTTCAACGGAACGCTCTGCCCGTAGGCATCGACGTGCAAACGATCGAGCAACGCCGGAGTCGCCCGTCCGGTGCGAATGGCGGCAAACTCGGCCCGCGTCGCATCGACGCACTTTTGCATCTTGCTTTCGACATCTTTGAAGAACGTATCGCTCATGCAACTCCTCCGGCGATCACCGTCGCCTCATTTTTTCCAACATAGGTTCCGATCGCTTCGCCGTAGATCGCGCGACGGATATTGCCGGAGACTCCCATATCGAAGACGAGAATCGGCAAGCGATTATCCATACAGAGCGCCATCGCGGTGCTATCCATCACCTCAAGCCCGCGATTGAGCGCGTCCATGTAATCGATCCGTTCGAAGCGCCGGGCATCGGGATCTTTCTTCGGGTCGGCGGTGTAGATTCCATCGACCTTCGTCGCCTTCAAAATCGCCTCCGCTCCGACCTCGACTGCGCGCAGTGCCGCGGCGGTATCGGTAGTAAAGTACGGGTTGCCGGTTCCGGCGGCGAAAATGACGACGCGCCCTTTTTCGAGATGGCGGATCGCGCGGCGGCGAATGTAGGGTTCGGCGATTTGGTGCATCGCAATCGCCGTCTGCACGCGCGAGGGCACGCCGATACGTTCGAGCGCATCCTGCAAGGCGAGTGCGTTGATCGTGGTGGCGAGCATGCCCATGTAGTCGGCGGTCGCCCGCTCCATGCCGGCGGCTTCATGCTCTTTTCCACGCCAGATATTTCCGCCACCGACGACGACGGCGATACTGACGCCGCTGCGGGCAACATCGGCGATCTCGCGCGCCATCGTTTCGGTCGTCCGCACATCGACACCGTTCGCGTTCGAGGCGAACGCCTCTCCGGAGAGTTTGATGAGGACGCGCGAGAAGCGCGCGGGGATCGCCTGCACGAATTCCTACTCGCCCAGCGCGAACTTCACGAAACGACGGACGCGAATATTTTCGCCGAGCGCTCCGACGGCCGCATTGACAAGGTCGCCGACCGTGATTGAATCGTCCTTCACGAACGACTGATCGAGCAGGCAGTGGTCTTCGTACCATTTGTTGAGCTTGCCCTCGACGATCTTCGCGGCGACCTCGGGCGGCTTACCGGGAGGCACGGCGGCTTCGAGCTCTTTGCGCGCTTCGGCGATCACCTCTTCGGGAACCGAGGCACGATCGAGATAGGCGGGCGACATTGCGGCGACGTGCATCGCAACGTCGCGAACGAGTTCGCCGAATTTTGGGTTCCGGGCGACGAAATCGGTCTCGGAGTTTACCTCGACCAAGACGCCGATCTTTCCGCCGGCATGAATGTAACTTCCGACCAACCCTTCGTTTGCGGCACGCTCGGATTTCTTCTGCGCCTGCGCCGCGCCGCGTTCGAGCAGGAGCGCCTTCGCGCGCTCGCGGTCGCCGGCGGCCTCCACCAGTGCTTTCCGGCAATCCATCATCGGGGCGCTTGTTTCGTCGCGCAGGGCCTTGATCTCATCGGCCTTCGGTTGGTAGGTCATAGTACTCACAGATTCTCTCCTTGGCGTTCGTTTGCTTTCATGCGTGCGAAGAGAGGCCGACGACGGCCTCCCTTGCGATGGGTTTTCCTCTCGGACGACGACAACTAGCCGGCGACGGCCTCCGCAGGCTCGAAGGCACCCGCCTCGTTCGTCGGTGCCTGGGCGTAGACCGCACCGTCGAAGGAGCTCTCCGCCTCGGTGCGCCCTTCGATGATCGCGTCGGCCATCTTCCCGACCATCAGCTTCACCGCGCGAATCGCATCGTCGTTTCCGGGAATCGGATAATCGATTTCGTCGGGGTCGCAGTTGGTGTCGATCACGGCGATCGTCGGAATGCCTAACTTGCGTGCCTCGAGCACCGCAATGCGTTCCTTTTTCGGGTCGACGATGAAGATGGCATCGGGGAGGCGATGCATATCTTTAATGCCGCCGAGGAAGCGTTCGAGCTTGTTGAGCTCGTCTTGCAGCTTCGCGACTTCTTTCTTGGGCAGGCGGTCGAAATCGCCTTGGAGGCGCATATCCTCGAGCTCGCGCAGGCGCGCGATGCGTTTTTGAATCGTCGAGAAGTTCGTGAGCGTTCCGCCCAACCATCGCTGGTTGATGTAGAACGTCCCGGCGCGCTCGGCTTCGTCCTTCACGACTTCCTGCGCCTGTTTCTTGGTTCCGACGAAAAGAATAACGCGCCCCTCGCGCGACATCTGCTTCACCACTTCGTAGGTGTCGCGGACGCGCTGGAGCGTGATGGCGAGATCGATAATGTAGATACCGTTGCGCTCCTGGAAGATGTAGGGTTTCATCTTCGGGTTCCAACGGCGGGTCTGGTGACCGAAATGCACGCCGGCTTCAAGAAGCTCGCGCATGGAGATAACGGACATTGAAGGGTTCCTTTCAGCTGGCCCCCAACCGCGGCGCTCTCCGAGCCATGCGATCGTTCTTTGGGACCATCGAGACCCGGCCTCCGTGCCGGGCGAGTTGACAACCCTCGGAGTATAGCACGGGCGGAGGGAGGTCGCGCAAGCGCGAAGGAGCCCGCGATGCGTTATCTCGTTACCGGAGGCCTGGGATTCATCGGGTCGGCCTTCATCCGCCTCCTCGTCGCCGAGCGCCCGAAGGTGGAGATCGTCAATCTCGACGCCATGACCTATGCCGCGAACCCCGCCAACCTCGCCTCGATCGCCGAGAACCCGCGTTACCGCTTCATCAAGGGCGATATCACCGACCCCGCCGCGGTCGCCGCAGCGATCGGCGAGGGGGTCGACGCAATCGTCAATTTTGCCGCCGAGACCCATGTCGACCGCTCGATTCTCGACCCGGAAGCCTTTCTGCGGACCGATATCCTCGGCACCCACACCCTTCTCGAGGCACTCCGGGAGCGGCGGATCCCCCGCTACCTCCAGGTCTCGACCGACGAGGTCTACGGCGACGTCGAGAGCGGCGAATCCATCGAGAGCTCCCCGCTGCGCCCCCGCAGCCCCTACAGCGCGAGTAAGGCCGGCGGCGACCTCCAGGTTCTTGCCTATCGCGCGACCTACAATCTGCCGATACTAGTGACGCGCGGCAGCAACACCTACGGCCCCTACCAGTACCCCGAGAAACTGATCCCGCTCTTCGTGACCAACCTCATCGACGATGCGAGCGTGCCGCTCTATGGCGACGGCCAGCAGGTGCGCGACTGGCTCCACGTCGAGGACCACGCGCGCGGTATCCTCACCGTTCTCGAACGCGGCGAGCCCGGCGAGATCTACAATATCGGCGGCGGCAACCCACGCACCAATCTCGAAATTACCAGACGCCTGCTCGCCGGTTGCGGCCGCTCCTTCGAAAGCCACGTGCGGCACGTCGCCGACCGCGAGGGGCACGACCGCCGCTACGCGATCTCCAGCAGCAAAGCGCACGCGCTCGGCTGGCGCCCGACGGTCGAGTTCGAGCGCGGGCTCGAAGCGACGATTGCCTGGTACCGCGAGAACGAATCGTGGTGGCGCCCGCTGAAATCCGGCGAATTTCTCGCATACTACCAGCGCCAATACGCGCACCGATAAGGAGCGTTCATTCGCATGAAAGGCATCATCCTCGCAGGTGGGCTCGGTAGCCGCTTGCGCCCACTGACGAAGGTGACGAACAAGCATCTTCTGCCGATCTACGACAAGCCGATGATCTACTATCCCATCGAGACGCTCGTTCGCGCCGGGATCAAGGATATTATGATCGTGACCGGCGGCAACTCCGCCGGCGATTTTCTGCGATTGCTCGGAAACGGCTCGGAATTCGGCCTGAAGGATATCTATTACACCTATCAAGAGGGCGAGGGCGGCATCGCCGACGCGCTCAAACTCTGCGAGCATTTCGCCGAAGGGAATCGCGTCGTCGTGATTCTCGGCGACAATATCGTTCAAGACGATATCTCGCCGTACGTTCGGCGATTCGAACAGCAAGATTCCGGAGCGCGCATCCTGCTTAAAGCCGTCCCCGACCCCGAGCGTTTCGGCGTGCCCGAGCTCGACGGCGAACGTATCGTGCGCATCGAAGAGAAGCCCGCCCAGCCGAAGAGCGGGTATGCCGTCACCGGCATCTACATGTACGACCGCCGCGTCTTCGATTTCATCCGTCGCATCAAACCCTCGCATCGCGGGGAGCTTGAGATCACCGACGTCAACAACCACTACATTCGTGAAGGCGACCTTCACTACGACGTGCTCGACGGATGGTGGACCGATGCCGGACAGTTTGAATCGCTCTTCAACGCGACGCAATTGATCGCGCGCGAGCGCTTGGGTACGGGCATCGGTTCGTGAGCGCTTCGAACCTCCCACGCGTACCGGTGATGCGGCCGCAATTACCAACGGCGAGCGAATTACACCCGTATATCGAACGCATCGACACCGCGCGATATTATTCGAATCACGGTCCGCTCTTGATCGAATTGGAAGCGGCCTTCGCCGCACATTTTCGCGTCGCTCCGAGCCAGGTAGCGCTCATCAATAACGGGACCGTCGCCCTCAGTGCCGCTCTCGTCGCCGCCGGAGCTCGACCGGGTTCGAAATGCCTGTTGCCGTCGTGGACGTTCGTCGGCTCCGCCTCGGCCGTCTGGGCTGCGAATCTCGTACCGCATTTCGTCGACGTCGATCCCGATACGTGGATGCTCGATCTCGATCGCTTGAAGCAACGCCCGGACCTGCACGAGGTTGGAGCGGTCATGATCGTCTCTGCATTCGGCTCCCCCGTGGTGACTGCGGCCTGCGATCGCTTTACCGAGGAAACGGGAATACCCGTCATTATCGATTGCGCCGCATCCTTCGATACCGTAGCGACCGTACCGGCCGCCGCGCCGGGCCGATCGCCGATCATGATCAGCCTTCACGCAACCAAAGTGCTGGGAACCGGCGAGGGAGGCCTCGTCCTTTCCACCGATGAGGCGCTCGTACGACGCCTCAACCAAGTTTGCAATTTCGGCGTCTGGGATTCGCCGGCCGGACAAATTCTCGGATACAACGGGAAGATGAGCGAATACAATGCGGCCGTCGGCCTCGCTTTCTTAAAAACGTGGCCCGACCGTCGCGCACAACTCGCCGCGCTCACCGATCGCTACCAACGCCTGTTGAAGTCGAAACCGGGGATCGACGTTCTTCCCGCGTTTGGGAGCGGCTGGGTTTCATGTTATTGCAACATCTCTCCCAATCGAGGCACCTCGGACGCCAATATTCTCGCGCTCGCCGAACGAGGCATCGAGACGCGTCGGTGGTGGCAAAGCGGCGTTCACGTCCAGCAGGCGTATAAAGCGTTCCCTCGCGATCCGTTGCCGGTTACCGAGCATCTCGCGAAACGCGTTTTCGGAGTACCCTTTTTTCACGATCTCAGCGATAACGATTTCGAACGAGTGGCATCGGGGATCGACGCCATTCTTTAATGAAGACCGTCGCCGTCATCCAGCCGTACT
>JAJYMV010000084.1 GCA_021786705.1 bacterium | reverse complement strand
AGTAGCGTGCTCGATCTGCGCGTGATCTCACCGGGTGAATCGGCGCAGATCACCGCGTTTCAGTGGAACCTCTTCAATCTCAGCAATTACATCCCATCACCAACTCCGGCATTCTGCCCGAACTCGACGCCGTATGGCTACCTGAGCTGCGTGATGGCGAGTTATCAGGCACAAGGGCGCATGTTCACCAGCGTGATCCCTGGTGCCGGGCCCGTGAAAGCCGGCGCAACGCCGGGGCCGGATTACGTCACCGGCGATTACTATTGCGTCACCTCCGACGGCGCGCAAAACTTCATCTTCACCGATGTCGGAAATTCGCCGGGCGCGACGTGCAGCTCGCCCCCCAATCCCAATGTCTCGCCGAACCCGTTTCACATGAACGTGTACAACTTGATCGAAGGCGTTCCGCCCGGCCCCGATAACAACAATCAAGGGACGTGCAAGCCGGCGATTCTGTTGCAGCAGCCGTGGGGATTAGCGAACGTCGACAACACGACCGAAGCAAAAACGGCCAGCGTTGCGACGGGGCATCTCTTCGCCAACGACGATGCATTCGCGTTGTGGAAGGGGCTCATCGCCGATATCGTCTACGGCACGACGCAATCCACCACGCAGATGCATCCGGTCGGCGCCGTGACGCCGCCGCCCCCGAGCCTCGGGGAGCTCTTTCAAGATCCGCTCTACGACCGGTACGATTACATCTTGCATCAATATTTCGATAACGGCCTGAGCTACGGATTGGCCTACGACGATCTCTACACGCTCGAATCGGGAGTGAATTGGAACCTCGGGGATTCGATCGACGTGCGCATCAACGCGGTACCGCAGACGGCGAGTGCGATCGTCCCGCCGCTACCGAGCGCCGTTCCAACGCCATGCCCCGCGCTGACTCCGGGAGTCGGGAGCTTCTAGAAGCTCCCCAGGGCCTGCGCTTAGGCGCGCGAATGCAGCGCATCGTGGACGTTGAAACGCTGCCCATCCCCGGCGCCCTCTTGCTGCGCCCGCGCATCTTTGCCGACGAGCGCGGCAGTTTTCGCGAGAGCTTCAGCGTGGAGCGCTACGCGAACGCCGGCATCGCCGAACGCTTCGTTCAGGAGAATGTCTCGCTCTCGCGCTACGGCGTTTTGCGCGGCCTTCACGGCGACCCGCGCATGAGCAAGATCGTGCAGGTGCTCGCGGGCGAGGCCTACGATGTGATCGTCGACGCGCGCCCCGGCAGCGCCACCTTCGGCCAGTGGTACGGCTGCGATCTCCGCGCCGACGAGGGCACCCAGCTCTACATCCCCGCCGGCTGCCTGCACGGCTTCCTCTCGCTCGCCGAGGACACCGTGCTGCACTACCTCCAGAGCGCGCTCTACGATCCGAGCACCGAATTTGGGGTCGCCTGGAACGACCCCGCGATCGGGATCGCCTGGCCGCT
The DNA here is from genome assembly GCA_021786705.1 of bacterium. Classification (GTDB taxonomy): domain Bacteria; phylum Vulcanimicrobiota; class Vulcanimicrobiia; order Vulcanimicrobiales; family Vulcanimicrobiaceae; genus JABEUX01. The sequence goes on along the minus strand of JAJYMV010000084.1, from coordinate 4,369 downwards.
TGCGACGCCGCCGATCCTCAGCGCGAAGGACGCCGCGAACCCGCCGCTCCGCCGACCGTAGCACCGGTGTCACGCCGAGTAGCGACGCGGTGTCACGCCGAGTAGCGGGGTGTCAAGCCGAGTAGCGGGGTGTCAAGCCGAGTAGCGCGAAGCGCGTATCGAGGCACCGAACCAGCTCTGTCACGCCGAGTAGCGCGAAGCGCGTATCGAGGCACCGCGGCAGTTCGCCCTCGATACGGCTGCTTCGCAGCCTACTCGGGCTGACAAACAACCCCTACTCGGGCTGACAAACAACCCCTACTCGGGCTGACAAACAACCCCTACTCGGGCTGACAAACAACCCCTACTCGGGCTGACAAACAACCCCTACTCGGGCTGACAAACAACCCCTACTCGGGCCGAGCACCGGCTCGACACCCTAAGCTGCTTAGGCTATATTTGAATAATGAACGAGCATTGGGAGCGGCTACTCACCCTCGCCCGCCGGGTTTCGAGCGAATTCCCGGATGCCGTCTTTATCGGAGGGGTCGCGGTGGCATGCCACGCGATGCGCGCGAACGCGGACTTGGTAGAGTCCAGCCACGACGCCGATCTCTACCTTTCGCTTGCCGGCAAGAATGAAATGCGCGACCGGTACGAAGTGCTGCGCAACGAACGTCTCGGTAAAGACTCGGTTCTCGTGGAGGGCGAAGATTTCGATCTTTATGTCGAACGCCAACATCGCCTCGCCATCCCGTACGACGAAGCCTCCGCTTTTGCTGAAGTTATTGACGAGATCAACGTCGCCGCGCTCGAACACCTTCTCGTTCTTAAACTCGATGCGGCGCGCGACCGACGCGGAAGTTCGAAAGGGGACAAAGATCTGCGCGACATCGCTCGCATCGTCGTGTTGCTCGAGTCGCCGCGCGCTCAGCTATTGGTAAACCACCTCGACGAGCAACGCCTCGCCGCGCTTGGAATGCTGGAGACACAACGCGATATTTTTTCGCGCATGGGGCTGAACCCGCACGATGGTAGAAAAATGCGGCGGCGGCTCGACGAGCATCTTCTTCGAATTCGCAGCCTCGCGAACGGATCGTCGTGAACTTCGGAGCAAACCTCGAAATAACCCCGGCCCGTCATGCCCGCGGTAGCGAGCGACAAACGATCGCGCGCCGAGCCAAGACTCGCGGACAACCGGTTTCAACGATTGCCGAACGCGCAGGAATTCGTTATCGCGTGACCGGCGGCAACGAGGCGGTGGTAGTGCTTTGGAACGGCTCCGGGCACGCCCGCACGATCGACGACGAGGGCCGCACGGTTTTTGCGGTCGACCGAACCGAGCTCCCTCAACGCGGCACCGAGCGTTATTTCCGTATCATGGAGATCCTCGCATACGGATGCTTCGATTACGGCGCGAGAGAGAGCCTTTGCGGCCGAGGATTCTTCGTGTATCCGGTGACGCCGGAGCATGGCCGGGCGTGGCTCGCAGAGATTGGCCGGCGGGGCGGGCGCACTCGCAGCGAAGCCAAAGCCGCGGCATCGCGCACAAACGGGGCCCGCGCTCGCGCCGAGTAGCGCCGCCGCTCGCCGCTCGCCCTCGATACGGCTGCTTCGCAGCCTACTCGGGCTGACAAACAACCCCTACTCGGGCTGACAAGAGCTCGTACTCGGGCTGACAAGCGGGCTCGCCCTCGATACGGCTGCTTCGCAGCCTACTCGGGCTGACAAACAACCCCTACTCGGGCTGACAAGAGCTCGCCCTCGGGCTGACAAGCAACCCCACCTCGGGCTGACACAAACCGTAACACTCGGGCGCGAGGGCGGTAGTACCCCCCGAAAGGAAACATCGCGAGGTACATGGTGGCGGAGGAAACGAGCGACGAAGCACTCGTCGGTCTCGTTCGAGCGGGGGACCGCGAAGCGTTTGCGGGGTTGGTGGAGCGCTACAAGCGCGGCATCGCCAACTTCATCGGCGCCTCGGTTCGCAACTCGTCGGATGCAGCCGATCTCACGCAGGAGACATTCCTGCGGGCGTACGCGCACCTGGGATCCTTCAACCCCAGCCTCGGCAAGTTTTCGACCTGGCTCTACCACATCGCCCGCAACGTCGTGCGCACGCACCTGGGAAAACAGCAGCGGCGCCCGGCCACGCAAGAGATGCCCGAAGACCAAACGCTCGAAAACTTTATCGCCGACTCCTCGCGAGATTCCGATCCAGCCGAAGGCATCCTCCGCAGCGAGGCCGAGCGCGAATTGCGCGCGGCGTTAGCGGAGCTGCCGGAGAGAACGAGGACCGTCTTGGCACTGCGCTACTTCGACAACCTAGAATATCACGCGATCGCCGGCGCACTCGGGCTCTCGCTCGGAAACGTTAAAACGCTTATCCATCGCGGAAAAATCGCGCTCGCGCAACGTATGCGCAACCGTGAAAACGTCGCTCTCGACACCGTCAAAGCCAAAGGAGGCTACCGTGCGCTGCTCCTCGTGTAGTAACGATCTCGATCGTTATCTGGAAGGGACGCTCTCGCCGGCGCGCATGCGCGCCATGGCCGAGCATCTGCGTACGTGCGACGAATGCCGCGCAACGCTCGACGAACTCAAAGTGATCGACGCCTTGCTCGCGACGACCGCCCCCGTCGATCTCGCTCCGAACTTCACCTACGCCGTCATGGCCGAAGTGCGAACGATGCCGCAACCGCGCGCGTTCCGCTTCTCGCATTGGGGATTGCTGACGGTCTATACCATCGGCGCGTGGGTCGCGCTGGTGGCCTTCTGGCTCTTCGCCCGCGAAACCGCGACGGCGACGCTCGCCTCGGCTTCGAACAATGCGATCGCCGCGACGGGCTCCACCTTCGCCGCGCTCACCGCGGGCATGCACGCGCTCGCGCCGTACGCACCCTTCGTGGTGATTTCGGTGCTGCTCGTCATGGCCATCGACGCCGCCTTCTTTGGCGCCATCTTCTTTTACCAGCGGCGCATTCGGCCGCACGTGCTCGCCACCATTGCCATCCGGGAGGAACGCTAACATGCGTCTCGTTCGCACGCTCGTCGTCGGCATCGTCGCCGCCGCCGGCCTATTGCTCGCTCCGCACGCTGCGGCCGCGAGCACCTACGCCGACGACAATGGCAATGTCTACATCGGTAAAGACGTAACGATCGCACCGGGACAAGTGGTCCACGGCGATCTCACGGTAATCGGCGGCAACGCCGATATCAAAGGCACCGTCGAACGCGATCTCACCGTGCTCGGCGGCGGCGCGACCATCGAAGGTAGCGTCGGGCGCGACGTAACGGTGCTCGGCGGATCGTTCACGCAGATGCCGGGCGCGCACGTCGGCCGACACATTACGACGATCGGGCTCGGGCACGGCATCATGCGCATTCTTCCCAGCATCGGCGTCGGCTCGGGCACCGGCACCACAACGGTGCACACGCTCAACCCGTTCGGGTTATCGATCGTGCCGTGGCTCGCAGGCGGAAAAATCCTCGGCGACTTCTTGGTTCTCATCGCGTTCCTCATCTTCCCGATGCGCGCGCGCTTGGCGATGGAACGCCTGGAACGCCACCCCGGCCTGGCAACGGCGGTTGGTTTGGGCGCGTGGATCGCGGTGCTGCCGCTCGGTTTCATGTTGCTCATCACGATCGTGTTGAGCCCGCTCATCCTCGTCGAAGTGCTCGCGATCGTCGTCGCGCTGCTGGTCGGCAAAGCGGCGCTCGCATTGATTATCGGGAACCGTTTGATGGCGATGACGAACGCGAAGGTCGATCCCTCGCCGCTGCTCGCGCTGGTGATCGGGCTCGTGTTGATCACCGCCGCAGAGTTGGTGCCGATCGCGGGATTCCTAGTCTCGATGTTGGTGCTGCTCGTCGGCGTCGGCGCGACCTTACTCTCGCTCGCGCAGCCGACGATGCTCAACGGCCCCTACATGGCGCCGGCCGCACCCGTCGGGCCGACGAACGTCACCCCGCCGCAGCCGCCGATCGGCGGCCCCCCGATGCCGCGGTAAGCGGCGGCACTGCGCATCTCGATACGGGCACAACACGGCGCTAACGCCAGAGCGCGGAGATCGGTATCGCCCATAATTTCGGGCCAAAAGGTACGCATTCGCTTCCGCCATAGAGCAAAACGCCGCGGTGGAACCGATCGCCGGCAAGTTCGGAAAGCGCTCGCAAACCCTTGAAGTCGCGCGCCTCGGCCGTCGTGGTCGCCTTGACTTCTAATCCAACGAGTCGCCGATCGGCGGCCTCGATTGCAAAATCAACTTCTTTTTGTTCGCGGGTACGAAAATGCAGCAATGCGTACTCGCCGAGCCCATGATAACTGACCAATTTTATCAATTCGGATCCCACGAATTCTTCGATGAGAAAGCCTATATGCGCGTCGTTC
>JAJYMV010000087.1 GCA_021786705.1 bacterium | reverse complement strand
AAATTCGAAGCGCGAACAGCAGCGCTCGCAGTCGAGGGTACCGTCGGTGAGGAGCATCAGCAAGATGCGCAGCACGCGGGCAAAGCGATCGCCCGAGGCCTTCTTGCGAAGCCCCGGTTCACGCGGAGATAACACTGAGACGGCAACTAAGAGCCCTCCGCGACCGAGTAAGTCCCCCGTCGCCGCCGTTCTCGCGCCGATTCCGCTGCTCCTATGGGGCTGCCGCGGCTCCAAAACAACACGCTCGACCGCCAAGTGGCGGACACTATTGCTTCCGCACCCCTGTCGCGCTATAGTAGGAATTGGGAATACGGCTTTTCAGTCGGCGAGAACGATAAGGAGCGCACCCAATGCCAACCACCCCCTCCCGCCGGGACGCACGCGTCTCCGTGCGTTTTACCGAACGAGAACGAGCGTATATCGAGGAAGCTGCGGCTCTGGCGAGCGAGGGCGACCTTTCCCGGTTCATTGCCACGGTCGCGCTTCGCTCGGCCCGAAGCGTCGTGGAAGAGAGTGGAATCTCTCTGCTCGCCGCCGATCGACGTCGCCGCTTTTACGATCTCCTACTCGCCCCGCCGCCGCCCACCGATGCGCTCCGAGAACTTGCAGCGAATCCGGTTCCCGACGGTTTTGAGCTCGAACGATAACTCGGGCCGTCGCCTTCGCATTCGGATCGTCCCACTCGATCCTTCGCTCCACGACCGCAAGAGCTTTGCGTGCGGAAACGATGCCGTCGATCGCTACCTCCGCACCACGGCCGCACAGGCAACGCGCTACTATCGCGCGGCGACATTCGTTCTCGCAACCGTCGACAACCCGTCGGAGGTTCTCGGATATTACACGCTCGCTCCGCACGAGTATCGCGATGGCGAACTCGATCTCGCCACGGCTCGCACGTTGAAAGTGCATGGGCTCCAACGCATTCCAGTGCTTCTGCTCGGGCAGCTCGGCATCGCAGGTACCTATCAGGGTCGCGGCCTTGGGAAACTTCTCCTTTGGAGCGCTCTCGAACGCGCTTTTAGCACCGCCGCAAATAGCGGTGCGGTCGCCGTCATCACCGATCCCGCCAACGATTCAGCCGCCGCGTATTATGCACGGTACGGTTTCGCGACGCTCCACGACGCACCGTTCCACCGTATGTTGCTGCCGATGAAGACGATCGCAGCCGCATTATCGCGCGGGTAATCGTCAGCGCGCTCCCCTCGATACGCCGCTTTCAGCGGCTACTCGGGATGACAGAGCACCCTTCTTGGCTACTCGGGATGACGCCCATTGTCACCCCGAGTAGATGGCGAAGCCATCGCTCCTTCACGGCTACGAGGGATGACATTCATTGTCACCCCGAGTAGATGGCGAAGCCATCGCTCCTTCACGGCTACGAGGGATGACATTCATTGTCACCCCGAGTAGATGGCGAAGCCATCGTATCGAGGGGTCGCACGTCGAGGGGTCGCTCCGGATGACGCGAGACATCGCGCTTACCCCGCGGTTTCGCGCGCCAAAGCGACGCCGTTGCCGGAAATCCGCGAGATCGCAAACTCGAGGAACAGTGCTGTTTCGCCGAGCGTCGCGATCGCGCCTAACACGAAACCCGCCGCGATATCGTGCGTCAGCGCGGCGGCTAGGGCAAAGGCAATCGCCGGCGGTCCCAGGGCAATCGCCGAAAAAACCATCCGCAGCAGCCCGGCATTCCCTCCGGCACCACCGTTCCACGGGAAGGTGGTATACGATGCTACTCCAACGCTACGCAACAATAAGATAGCGAGAAGCGCTCCCGGAAGCGCGAGAAAGACGGCCGTACGGCTGCTGACGGCGAAGCCGTATGCCGCAATCCCAAGTCCGAGCGGGAGAATCGTCCGCCAGGCGGTTGACGCCGTCCATACGTAGAGCCGCGACCGCAACGAACTCGCAGCGATCCACCACATCGGTCTGCCGATATCCATTTCGAGCAAAACCGTTCCCAGAAGCGAGACGACCGCAAACTCGCAAAATAGGGCAATCGAGAGCATTGTGAACCCGACATCGGATGTTGCCGGCGACCGCACGAGGTAACCGGTACTGAAGCCGACGGAGGGGCCAATCACAATAGCGATCGCAAGGATCCATTGAACGCCTTTGACGCGGCGAAATTCGATCCAATCCTTCCATAAAATCGCCCAAGGGCCGGCCATACCAAGCGGGACTGCACTCGAGACCGCCGTCTTGGGGAGCGTCGACGAACCTCGCGCCGCAAACGTGTTCGCGCGCCCGCTACCGCCCGATGCCGCAAAGGCCATTCCCGCATATGAAGCGGCGAAAATCTCTGGATAGAGATCGCGTATGCCGAGAAACGAAGCGAGCAGCAACGCGAGAAAGGTCGTGTAAAGCGCGAGTAGCGACGAAACGTCCCCGGCGAAGACGGCGTTCAGCACTCGCCCGAAACCGAGGCCGATCGCCCAATGCGCGAGCGGCTGTGCTCCGCCCCACAACGCACCCACCCCGATCGCAAGAGAAGGTACCAATGCGACGAGCGCGAGGGCTACGACGAGGCCATGTGCCGCGGCGGGTCCGAAGTTGCCGCGAATGCGAAAAACGAACGGCGAGAGCACCGCAGTGACGAGAAAGATTCCCAGAAAGCCGAGCGCCAATCCGGAAACTCCGCCGAGGGTTGGAAAGATCAATGCATACAGAAGGGCAAGCATCGCCAAACGTCCGATAGAAAACAAATTGCTCCGCAGAACTAAAAATGGAATCACGCGATCCTCGCGTAGCGGAGAACAGATGAGTAACCGGGCGTCGGCAAACGAGGTAAAAAGCTTCAGCACACCGCGCGCGCTCGCCCAGGCAGGAATGACCATGAAGAGAACCAGGCCGCAGAACGCCAGCGTCGCATACGGTTCGGGTAGCCCTGCCGACGCTCCATGTGCGCGAGAATTTCCGACGCGAAGCTCGAAGAGCGCAACATAGAACACGAGCCCGAGCACCGTAAGTAGCACTCTGGCAGGGGTACGGAGCGACTCTCGAAACGCATGTACTTGCGTTCGCCATTCCAAATATGCGAGCGCCGCCCAATCGCCGTTCACGTTAGGCCCGCGTCAATTCCAAGAAAAGCTCTTCGGCGTCGTCACGCCCCACGCGCGCTCGCAACTCGTCGAAGCTCCCGGCTGTAACGAAGCGTCCATCCTTGATAATGACGATCCGATCGCAGAGTTGCTGCGCTTGCTCGATCATGTGCGTGCTGATGAGAATCGCGGTCCCGTCGGCGCGCAGTTGGAGCAGCATCTCCCGCAATTCCCGTTGTCCTTGCGGATCGAGCCCGATCATCGGTTCGTCGAGCAGCAGTACCGGAGTATCGGCCAGCAGCGTCGCGGCGATGAGCGTCTTCTGCCGCATCCCTTTGGAGAGTGCGCGCCCCAGCGTGTCGCGCTGATCGGCGAGCCCCAACCGCTCCAACAGCGTTGCCCCCTTTGTCTCCCATCCGGGCGCGAGCCGGCTGCTCTTCGCTACAAAAACGAGATGCTCCCAAATGGTGAGCACGGGATAGACCTCGGGCGTCTCGGGGATGAGCGAGATCACGCGCCCGCGTTCCGGCCCGAGCGCAACGCCGTCCCACGAGATCGTTCCCGACTCCGGGCGCAAGAAACCCGCGAGCGCAAGAAAGGTCGTGCTCTTCCCCGCTCCGTTCGGTCCGAGCAAACCGACGATCTCGCCGGAACCCACCTCGAAGGAGAGATCGTCGACCGCAGTCTTCGTTCCGAAGCGCTTTGTCAGCCCTTCGATCGAAAGCGATGCCACGTTCCTACCCGTTGCGTTTGAGCATCGTGACGATCTCCGAGAGCACGCGTTCGACATCGGGCGTCGCGGGTTGCGCGGTCCCGGCGCCGACGTGCCCGCCGCCGCCGTAATCGGCGAGCAGATCGCCGACGCTGGTCTTGCAGGTGCGGTTGAGGATCGAATGCCCGACTTGGATCGATGCGTAGCTCCCATCGTGCCCGTCGGCGATGCGGACCGAAACATTCGCAGTGGGGAAGAGCGTGTACACGAGAAAGCGATTGCCGATCGGGGGATGCTTCTCACCGCGCATATCGGTGATCACGACGTTGCCGTCGAGCCGGCTCTTGGTTTCCAGCAGCGCCTTGAACGCACTCTCCTCCGCGCGCAGGCGTTCGACGTGAACGCTCACTTCGGGATCGGCGAGTATTTGCTCCACCGGCATCGATTTCGCAAGCTCCATGAGATGCTTGAAATAATTCTTGAACGCACCGAGCCCCGTGCGCGGATCGAGCGTATAGCCGATGAGAATCCAGCCCTTGGGATCGACGATATCGTCACGCGTCAGTAACGCGGCATCGAGCCGATCGGTCGCTTCGAGCAGTTCGGTAAAGCGTTCGAATTTCGGCGACTTATAATAATTCGCAATCACGCGCGCCGCACTCGGCGAGACGTCGTATGCGCCCTTCACCGTGCTGCTAAACGCTTGCTCCTCCTGGCTCATGTGGTGGTCGAACCACATGCCCGCCCGCGCATCGTAGGGGAGGTTTGCGAGAATGTCGTTTCCGTCGATCGCTATGCGCCCATCTTGCACGTCCTTCGGGTGCGCGAAATCGATGGCGTCGATCGTTTCGACTTCTTGCAAGAGAATCGCGCAGGTCAGACCATCGAGATCGGCTCGAGTAACCAGTCGCATCGTTTCATCCTCCCCTAGAAAAACAAAGGTGCGCGCCGCCCTGGCGAGCATCGCTGCTGCGTACTTGCGCCTCGTGCCGCTGCAGCCCTCCAGCACGCGCGCGCGGCACGCAAGTCTCGGGGACTCCCGCGTCGTATGAGCCTCGCATGGACGTCCGCCTGGTGCAGCTACTCGGTTCGTTCATCGCCACGCGCAGCGAGTACGTGCTCGCGCGCCTCGAATTCGCCGCCCTGCACCCCGATCGCCCGGCACCGCCGAGCATCGATCGCCTACCCGATGCCTCCGAGCGCACCCTGCGCGAGCGCTGGCCGTTCGCCGCGAGCGATCTCGCCGCAGCGCGTCTCTACCTCGCGGAGTATTCGGTGCCGGCCGGCGAGAGCGCCCCACAACGCGAAGCGCGCGTGCGCTTGGAGCGCACGCTGCGCGAACTCGACGGCTACGCCCGCGCCATTCTCTGGGTGCAAACCGTCGAAGAGCGCGAGTGAGGGCGCTACCCGCGCAGCGCTAATCCCACCATCATCTGAAAGCCGACACCGAGCGCGCGCTCGTCGATATCGTAGCGCGGGCTATGCTGCGGTTCGTGGCCGCGCTCGGGGCCATGCACGCCGACGAGAAAATATGCGCCGGGGCGACATTCGTGCACGAACGCCATGTCCTCACCCCAGAGCCCGACTTGGTGCGGATCGGTGATGGAATCGGCACCGAGCACGCGCGCCGCTACCTCGCGAACGATATCGTTGGTCGCGTCGTCGTTGACGGTGATCGGGTATCCCCAATGATAGTCGAACCGATACTCCAAGCGCATCGCCGAACAGAGCCCCGCGATGATGCGTTCCATGCGTGCGGGCATCGAGGCGCGAACCTCGGGGTCGAGCGTCCGCACCGTTCCCAACAGCGTTGCCGATTCGGGAATGACGTTGAAGGTGGTGCCGGAATCGAATTTTCCAACGGTGACGACCACCGGTTCGCTCGCAGCGATCTCGCGGCTGACGATGGTTTGCAGCGCTCCGACGAGTTGCGCCGCGCCGACGATCGGATCGACCGTATTCTCGGGCATCGCACCATGCCCACCCTTCCCGGTGATCTCCAGCGAGAAGCGATCGGAGGACGCAAAAAATGCGCCGTCGCGA
>JAJYMV010000114.1 GCA_021786705.1 bacterium | reverse complement strand
TATATCGGCGGAGCGATCTTCCAATGGCGCCGGGTGGAGGCATAACCGTGCAGATTTTCGGTATCGATCTCAGCGTACTGCTCGGAAGCCTCCGGCTGCGCTTCGTCCTCGGCTTCGAAGAAATCGGCGAGGACTACATATCTAAACCGCCGTTGACGCTGTAGACCGCGCCGGTAATGTAGCTCGATTCGTCATCGAGGAGAAATTCGACGACGCGAGCGACTTCATCGGGCTGGCCGAGCCGGCGCTGCGGAATCTTCTCGATCACCTTGGTAAGCGCGGCTTCGGGAATTGCCGCGACCATCTCGGTCTCGATAAATCCCGGAGCGACGCAATTCACCGTGATGCCGCGCTGCGACATCTCGAGCGCGAGGCTCTTGCTGAAACCGAAGAGCCCGGCCTTCGATGCGGCATAGTTCGCTTGGCCGACGTTCCCGGTCTCCCCGATCACCGAACTGATATTCACGATGCGTCCGAAGCCGCGCTCGATCATATGCTCGAGCACGGCCTTCGTCATGCAGAACGCTCCGTACAAATTGACGTTGAGAACGGCCTGCCAATCTTCGTGCGTCATCTTGCGCATCGTCTTATCGACGGTGATGCCCGCATTGTTGATGAGGTAGTCGACGTGGCCGTATTTCGCAAGCACTTCCTCGACGACGCGCGAGCAATCGGCGGGATCGTCGACGCGCCCTTGCACGACGATAACGCTCGCTCCATCCGATAGCAGTTCGCTTTGCAAGCGCTCGGCGGTTTCACGCCCTTTGCTAAACCCCGCAGCGACCGTAATGCCGTTGCGCGCCAATCTGCGGGTGATGGCGGCCCCGATGCCGCGCGCGCCACCCGTAACCAAAGCAACCCGTTGGTTTGACACCCATCTACCTCCGAGGCGACGAAGTACGTGCCTGCTGGTTAGGCGCTCCCGTCTCGAATCATGCGCGGCAAACCAAGCGAGGCTTTGGGGCATGCTCTTCACAACTTCTTCTCATCGGTTGCATGAAACGGCAGTACCATCGATAGCATGGAAGCAGCGGCCGCACACCTCTACGATGATGCCCCTCGTGTGATCATTTGGGAGATGACGCGCGCCTGCGCGCTCGCCTGCCGCCATTGCCGAGCCGAGGCGATCCCGCACCGCAATCCCGAAGAGTTGAGCACCACCGAGGCGTTCGCGCTCGTCGATTCCATCGCGAGCTGTGGGAACCCAATCGTCGTCTTCACCGGCGGCGATCCGCTCATGCGCGACGACATCTATAAAATTATCGAACACGCCACCGAACGCGGCCTGCGCATCGCCGTCTCGCCGAGTGCGACCGGGCGCCTGCGCGATAGCTCGTTGCTCGAACTCGCTCGCGCCGGGTGCGAACGCATCAGCTTGAGCCTCGATGCCGCCGAAGCGGAGGTGCACGATGCATTCCGCGGCGTCAAGGGCTCCTTCGAACGCACGCTCGCCGGCTACCGCTCGGCGCGCGAGCACGGGATCTCCGTGCAGATCAACACGACGATCGCGCGCTTCAACCACCTCGATGTCGACCGCATCGCCGAGATGCTCGCCGAGCTCGATATCGCGCTGTGGAGCGTCTTCTTCCTCGTTCCGACGGGGCGCGCAGAACGCTCCGAAGTGCTCGATGCCGCCGAGACCGAAGAGGTCTTTCGCAAGCTCTACCGTCTCGAATCGCGGCTGCCGTTCGGAATTAAAACGACCGAAGCGCCGCATTACCGCCGCTACCGGGCGCAGCGGATCGCCTCGATGCCTCCGCGCGAACGTCCCACGACGATCGAGCCGCCCTGGCAACGCGTGCCCGCCGTCGGCGATGGCAAAGGCTTCGTCTTTATCTCGCATATCGGCGAGATCTCGCCGAGCGGATTTCTACCCTACGTCTGCGGGAACGTGCGCGATGCCGATCTCCTCGACGTCTATCGTAACCACCCGGTCATGCAGCGTCTGCGCCGCCCCGAAACCTTCGATGGCAAATGCGGCGTCTGCGAATTCCGCGAACTCTGCGGTGGTTCGCGCTCGCGCGCGTATACGATGACCGGCGATGCCTTCGCCGCCGAACCGACCTGCGTGCACAAGCCCATCGCGATCGCCGAAGCGGTCTAAGGGGCGTTCAGTGTTTCAACGCGGCGGCGATCAATCGGTCGCGCAGTCGCGTCGGCAGGAGCGCGACGATCGATTGAATCCGCGCCTGGCGGCCGATGACGTATCGCTCGCGGGGGCGCGGCGCGTGCAGCGCGGCGATGACGGCGTCGGCGATGACCGTTGGATGCAAACCATGTCGTTCCTCGGCTTTGGTCTGCGCGAGCATCGCTTGGATCTCTTTCCCATACTGTGCGAGGGCTTCGGCGGGAAGTTGCTCGATTGCGTGCTCGGCGCCGGCGCGCCCCTTCGCCCAGATCGGCGTTTTGACGGCGGCGAATTCGAAGAGCGAGACGGCGACGCCGTGCGGATGCAACTCCTGGCGTAACGCGTCGACGAGAATGGCGAGCGCGGCTTTCGAGGCTCCGTAGGGGCCAACTAGGGGAACGCCCATGCGCCCGGCGATCGAGCCGATAAAGAATGCACGGCCACGGCTCGCACGCAGCTGTGGGAGCAGCGACTGCGTGAGCGCGATCGGCGCGAAGGTGTTGATTTCGAATTGTTCGACCAGCCGCGCGACCGGCAAGTATTCCAGCGGCCCACCGACGGCGATGCCGGCGTTGTTCACTACCGCTCGCAGCGGCTGTGCGCACTGCGCCACGCTCTGTGCGGCGCGCGCGCGATCGGCGGCGATGGTGACGTCGAGCGAAATAGGCCGGAGATTCGGGTGCTCGTCGACGAGCCGTTCGCGGTCGCTCTCTTTGCGAACGCCCGCAAACACGAGATAGCCTTCGGCTGCGAGGCGGAGCGCAAGCGCGTGCCCGATGCCGCTCGATGCACCGGTAACGACGACCGCGCCGCGCGTCGCTTCGCTTACGACTTCGGCTTCCAAGCGCCGAGAATCGCGCCTTGCAGGGCCATCCCGATGGCGACGAAGCCGACGTTGATCCACCCGAGTTCCGCACCGCGCATTTCGAACGCGTACGTCATCCAGGTCATCGAGCCGAAGATCAAGAGCCCGAGCGAGAGCCCGATAAAGGCGCCGCGTCCGGCGCTATAATCCCCGCGCCACGAGAGCACGCGCGCGACGGCGTAGGCGAGGAAGAACGACATCACTACCGCGACGATATAGGCGTAGACGCTCGTCGAACTCTGCCCCGCCGCGACGCCCATGGCGTTGCGCCAGGCCGGGCTGAGCACGTTGTACCAGAGGCCTCCGAAGAGGAAGAAGATCACCGTTGCGACCAAGATCGCGGGCCAATTTACACGCATGGGAGGGCTCCTTGCCAGGAGTCCTCCCATTTTCCTCTACGTCGCTCGTTTTGGGCGACGCCGAAGCGTTGTGTTACTCGGCGTTACTCGCGGCCCGGGCGTCGACGGCGCGGGCGCTGCGGCAACCCGCCTTCGTCGGCACTCGGTGCCTCGCTCGCGCGAGGCGGTGCTTCGTTGGTGCGCGGTGCGTCGTGCGAACGCGGGGGGCCGCTATGCGAACGCTCGCGGAAGCCGCCGCCTCCGCGCGGTCCGCCGCCGCCACCGCGGTGCCCGCGATCGTCGCCGCTATCTTCGCCGCCGGGAAGCAGCGCTTTACGCGAGAGATTGATGCGCCCTTGCGCGTCGATCTCGACGATCTTCACCTCGATTTGGTCGCCGACGTTCACGACGTCCTCGACCGCTTCGACGCGTTTGGTATCGAGTTTGCTGATGTGCACCAGCCCCTCTTTTCCGGGGAGAATCTGCACGAACGCGCCGATGGGAATGATGCGCGTCACCGTACCGGTGTAGACTTCGCCGACCTTCGCCACCTTGACGATCGATTCGACGATCTCGCGCGCCTTCTCACCGGATTCGCCGTCGAGCGAGGTGATGAAGACGTTGCCGTCGTCCTGAATGTCGATCTTCTCGACGCCGGTATCGGCGATGATCTTGTTGATCACCTTGCCTCCGGGTCCGATGACGTCTTTAATGCGCGCCGGATCGATCTTTACCGTAATCATTCGCGGTGCGTACGACGAGAGTTCGGTGCGCGGTGCCGGGATGGTTTCGATGAGTTTGTCGATGATGAAGTGGCGCGATTTCTTCGCGGCCTTCATCGCTTCGCGCATGATGGCGATGGTGATGCCCTGCACCTTGATGTCCATCTGGATTGCGGTGATGCCCTTCTTGGTGCCCGCAACTTTGAAGTCCATCTCGCCGAGTGCATCTTCGAGGCCTTGAATATCGGTGAGAACCGCGTAATCCTTACCCTTGAGGATGAGCCCCATCGCGACGCCCGCGACGTGCGCTTTGATCGGTACGCCGGCATCCATCAGCGCGAGCGTCGATCCGCAGACCGAAGCCATCGACGAGGAGCCGTTCGATTCGAGCACTTCGCTCATCAAACGCATCGTGTACGGAAACTCTTCCTTCGGCGGAAGAACCGGAAGCAACGCGCGCTCCGCGAGCGCTCCGTGGCCGATCTCGCGACGGCCGGGGCCGCGCATCGGGCGGGTTTCGCCGACCGAGAACGGGGGGAAGTTGTAGAAGTGCATGTAGCGCTTGTCTTCGAGCGCGACGATGCCGTCGAGCCGCTGCGCGTCGCTCGTCGATCCGAGCGTCGCCGCCGTGAAGACCTGCGTTTGGCCGCGCGTGAAGACGCCCGAACCGTGAACGCGGGGCACGTAATGGACCTTCGACCAGATCGGACGAATTTCGTCGGGCTTGCGACCGTCGGGGCGAATTTTTTCGTCGACCACCATGGTGCGGAGTTCGTCTTCTTCCATCATCTTGATGATCTTGCCGAACTCTTTTGCACCGGCAGGCGTTTCGAGCAGCGCTTTAACCGCTTCGTCTTTCTTGGTGCAGCGTTCGATCGCGCTCTCGACGCTCAGCGTCGCGAATGCGGCTTCGCGCTCGCCCTTTTCGATGACGCGCATCGCTTTGGCGACATCTTTGGCGAACGCTTTGCGCATCCACTTTTCGAGGTCGGCATTCGGCGTTTGCACCGGGAAGGCGCGTTTCTTCTTGCCGACTTTTTTGGCAAGCGAATCGATCGCCTTGACGATTTTCTTGATCTCTTTGTGAGCGAATTCGACCGCACCGAGGAAATCGTCTTCCGAGATTTCATCGCCGCCGCCTTCGACCATCATCACGGCGTCGGCGGTGCCGGCGATGACGATATCCATGCCGCCGGTAACGTACTGCGGTAACGTCGGATTGCAGAGATATTCGCCGTTCTCATCGCGGCCGACGCGCACGGCGGCAACGGTCTTATCGAACGGAATATCGGAGAACGCGAGCGCCGCGCCGGCGGCACAGACGCCGATGACGTCGGCGTCGAGTTCGGGATCGACCGAGAGCACGGTCGCGACGATCTGTACGTCGTTGCGGAAGCCATCGGGAAAGAGCGGGCGGATCGGGCGATCGATCTGGCGCGAGCTGAGCACGGCGTGCTCGGGCGGGCGCCCTTCGCGCTTGATGTATCCGCCGGGAATTTTGCCTGCCGCGTACATCTTCTCTTCGAAGTCGCAGGTCAGGGGGAAAAAGTCGATGCCTTCTCGCGGTTTAGCGGAGGCGGTGACGGCGCAGAGCACGACGTTTTGGTCGCCATAACGAACCAGGGCCGAACCGTTTGCCTGCTTGGCAAGTTCGCCGGTTTCGATGACCATCGTGCGCCCGCCGATCTCGAGTGAGATGCTTTCGGGCACGGGGACTCCTTACATAGGGGTGTTTTGTTTATTCTTCTATTGAACCGCTCGTGCTTCGGTGGCGGGCCGAGATACCCCTATGGGCGCCTAGAAG
>JAJYMV010000006.1 GCA_021786705.1 bacterium | reverse complement strand
GGAAGTGCTTTTCGACGGGGAGAGCCTTCGTCGGCGCGCTCCCGACGCGATTGCACGGCTCGGTCTCGGGCACGTACCCGAAGGCCGACGCATTTTTACGCGGATGACGGTTCGCGAGAATCTCGATCTTGGGGGATTCGCGATCGCCTCACGTAGCGAGGCCGCAGCGCGCATCGACGAGGTGCTCGCGATCTTTCCGCGCCTACGCGAGCGCATCGGCCAGCGTGCGGGGACGCTTTCGGGAGGCGAGCAGCAGATGCTCGCGATCGCGCGCGCGCTGATCGCCCGTCCTCGCCTCTTGCTGCTCGACGAGCCGTCGTTGGGGCTCGCACCGCTCGTCGTCAAGCAAATTTTTGAAGTGCTTCGCGATATTCATAGCCGTGGGACGACGATCGTGCTCGTCGAACAGAATGCGCGTGCGGCACTCGCGCTCGCGGACCGTGGATACGTTCTCCGAAACGGCGAGATCGCGCGCGGCGACACGGCGGCCGCTTTAGCGCGAGATCCCGCAGTGGTAGCCGCGTACTTGGGAGGAGCATGATATGCAGGCAGGATCGCTTCCATTTTCGATGGGAATGGCTCAAGGAACCCCGGTTACCGCAATTATCGCGCAGATGATCGCGCCCGCAGTCTTTATTTTGGCGTGCGGTAATTTATTGAACGTCACGATGACGCGCGTCGTGCGCGCCGTCGACCGAGCCCGTGCCCTCTTCGTCGAGATTCACGCCTTGCCGTCGGACGGAAATAATCAGCGCGATGCGATCCTCTCCGAGCTTCGGCTCTACCAGAGACGGATTAGTTATTTGCAGCGGGCGCTTTCGGCGTACCATCTCGCGATCGGCCTCTTCGTTTTAGCGAGCCTTGCGGTGGCGCTCAATGCATTGACGCACGATGCGTTACCGTGGTTGCCGACGGCATTGACCGTGGGCGGAACGCTTACCGTACTCGTCGGGGCCATCGGCGTATTTTTGGAAACGCGCGTTTCGACCGACGCCATGAAAGCGGAGATCGCGCGCGAACTCGGGTCGTCGTCTCTCGTTTAGGTGAGAACGAGCGTCTCTTCGCGCCGGTAGACGATCTCGCCGCCGACCATCGCTGCGAGCACTTCGTAGCGATCGTCCCAGAACGAAAGGTCGGCGCGCATGCCGACGGCGATTCGCCCGACCTCGTTTTGCGCGCCGATCGTTCGCGCGGGCGCGTGCGAAGCCGCGACGATCGCTTGTGCGAACGGCAAACCGGTGAATGCCATATAATTGCGTAGCGCACGGTCCATCGTCAGCGCGCTGCCGGCAATCGTGCCGTCGTCGGCGCGCATGACGCCGCCTTCGACGCGATAACCCGGGCCTGCGGGCGGCATGAAATCGGTCGTAAGGACGACGCGGTCGCCGAGCATCCGATAGAGAAGATCGACCATCGGCGGTGCGACGTGATGCCCGTCGCAAATCAGCTGAACGGTCGTGCGACGATCTTGCATGAAGGCGGCGAGCAACGACGGATCGCGATGGTCGAGCGGCCCCATGCCGTTAAAAGCGTGGGTGAGGCTGCGGTAGCCCGTACCGATGGCCAGTAAACCCTCGGCGTACCGCGTCGCGGTGTGCCCCGCCGAACACGCGACGCCGTGTTCGAGCATCGTGCGCACGAATTCGCTCGCGCCGTCGACCTCGGGTGCGAGCGTGACCATGACCAGGGCTCCACGGCAAGCATCGACCATCTCTTGCGCTCGAACGCTCGATGCCGGAAGCAAACAATCGCCGCGATGAACGCGGCGAAATTTTGCGTTGAGAAATGGACCCTCGAAGTGAATGCCGAGGCAGCGAGCCCCCTGTGGGTGGTTCTCTTCGAGCTCGTGTGCCGCTTCGACGATCTCCGAGGCCGCGTGGAGCATCGATTCCCACGGTGCCGTCATCACCGAGGCGACGAATCCGGTCGCACCGGTCGCGGCGTAGGCGCGCGAGGCGACCGGTACGGCGTAGCCCTGGTCGCGATTGAAGAGCATATCCTCGGCGCCGTTGGTGTGGAGATCGATCAGGCCGGGCGCGACCGAACACCCCTCGGGGCAGGGATAATCGCTGGGGCCTTCGGCGGGAAGGATCGCTGCAATGCGGCCACGGTCGATCGCGAGCCGCGCGTAGGCCGAGCTGCCGTCGCCCAAGGCGAGGAAGGCTGGGCCGATGATAGTAGGCATACCTAAACGCTGCTTCGACGGGCCGGGGCGACCCCCTAGCGCCCGAAGAGGCGGCGCAGAAAGGCCGGGGCGCGCCCCGACGGCGCTGGGTCGGCGGCCGGCCGAGCAAGCTCGCGGCCGATCTCGGCGCTCGAGCGTTCGAGGCGGGCGAGGCGCTCCATATGGGCCGTGGCGTGCCCGTCGAGCGTCTCCCGGAGCGCTCCGAGTTCGTTCCAGCCTGCGGGGGCGCGCCGATTCGCAACGGCGCCGGCGTACTCTTGCGCGGAGACGGTAAAGACGCGAGCCGCCGGAATTTTTCGGTCGGCAAGATATCGCCGAGCGAGCTCGACGACGTTGCGTCGATCGCTCGCGCTCTCGTTGTCGGCCATCGTATGGGCGAAGAGCATCGGTTTGCCGAATTCGGCGATGCGTTCGTAGAGACGTAACTCGCGTTCGGAGAGTTGACGCGAGAAGAGGCAGAGCACCTCGCTCGCACTCCGCGCCGCCATCAACGCGATGTCCTCGGCATCGATGTCGCCGGAGTCGAACGCCGGCGCGTGCACGAGGACCAACTCGCGCGGGAAATTCCAGGGCGTCAGGACGAGAACCGGAGAGCGCTGCGCGGCTTCCCCCACCGACGCGGTGTCGATCGCGCCCCAGGCACCTTCGGCGTCGAGTGCGAAGGCCTCGTGCCGGTCGCCGTAGCGGACGTGAATCGGAAAACGCGCAATGCCGGGAACCTCATCTCCGAGAACGGCGCTCCCCGCGAAGGCGTCGATGAGCGCGGATTTTCCCCGGCGCAACGCGCCGACGATAGCGACGCGCCAACGCTGCGGGCGCAACCCGCGCGCGTATGCGGCGGCATCGAGGCTCGGGTCGCTATGTGCGCGACGAAGCATTTCGGTTCCGGGATCGGCGGGGGCGATCTCCGGGGCCTCGGCGAGAAACGCATTGGCGATGCGTTCGATCTCGTTCAATTCGCGGTCGATCGTCGCACGACGCAAACGCATCGACGCAACCCGCGCGGGGACGTCGTTCTCGGCGAGGGCGGCGAGCGCGCGTTCGACGCTGCCGATATCGGCGTCGCGCGCGGTGCGCCCGGCTTCGAGCAACGCCGCATCGAGCGCATCGTCGATCCGTTCGATATTCGTCGCGATCCGTTCGCCCAATTCCGCTACGTCGCTGCGCAACGCCGGGAAAATCGATGCGCGCAAATCCGCGATGAGTTCGCGTTTCATATACGTGTCGGCAGCGGCGGCCGCAAAACGCATCGAGATCGCATGAACCAATGCAATCGCTGGGCCGCCGATTGCGTCGAGGACGATGGTCGCCGCGATCGCGTCGGCGGGGTCTCCGCTCCACAGGCTCGTTCCGAGTTGGCCGCCGAAGGCGACCGCCGCCGCTTCGACGAGCGAGAAGCGGAGCGGGATATCGGTGCCGCTCGCATGTTCTATCGCCTCGAGCGGTTCGACGGCGAGTAGCGCCGCGCGTTTTGCGAAGGCCTCCACGGCGTGCGCCGTTACGCGGTCGACGAGAACGTGGAGCCGCGCGCGATCCCGCAGCTTCGCAATATCGGTCGTATCGAATGCCTGAGCGAGTGCAAGTTCGAGCTCCTCACCCAGCGCCACGCACTCTTGCGCGAGCCGGGCGCGGCGCGCAGAACTCTCGGCGCGCAGCTGCGCGCGTTGTGCCTCGATGCGGGCATCGAGCTCGACGAGCTTCGGCGTCCGCGCGAGTAATTCGGCGTGGAGCGTTTCGGTAGGGAGGGAGAGCATCGCGAGGTCGCCGTCGATCCGTGCGATCGCATCGCCGCCGACGCGAACGGCGGCGTCGCGGGCCCGGCGCAAGCGCGATCGCCCGGTGCGTGCGATGAGCGATGCATCGAGTGCTTCGAGAAAGGGAAGAAAGCGACTCGTGGCAACCCGCTCGGAATCTTCGTCAAAGGTGCCTTCTACGTAATCGCGCGCGGAGAGCGGATAGACGTAGGTTCCCGGGGCGTGAATCGCCGCGAGGCGTTCGATGCGCTCGGTCGCGTTCTGCCACGCCGGTCGTCCGTCGGCGCTGAGACGATTCCAAAGATCGATCTTGGTTTGGACGATAAAAATGCTGTCGATGTGACGGCGAACGATTCCCAAAAACGACGCATCGCCTTCGCTGAACGGCTGTTGCGTGTCGATGAGATAAAGCACGGCATCGGCGCCGGGCAAGAAGCCCAGCGTCGCACGGCGATGGGCCGGATTCGCCGAAGCGAGCCCCGGCGTATCGGCGACGAGAAACCCGCGAGCGAGGAACTCCGAAGGAGTGGTGACGCGGACGCGCGTCGGCGCGTCGCTTTCATCGGTCGTTGCCGCGTGCAGCGTGCCGACGTCGCCGGAACCGACGGCGATAAACCGATTGAGGCGATCGAGCGGAATACGTTCGGTCCGTCCGCTCTCGTAATAGGCGAGCGCCTCGTCTCGTTCGCCGTTCTCCAGTTCGGTAATCGTGGCAGTCGAAGGATTGATATCGACGGCGAGCAGCCCGACGAGCCGTCGCGTCTCGCCTTGCACCTCGCGGCGAAACTTCCCTAAGAGCGCGTTGAGGAGATAGGATTTACCGCTGGAAAACTCACCGACGACAGCGAGCACGAACTTTCCGCGAGCGAGCATTTCGCGCGCCGAGCGGAGCCGTTGGCTTGAGGACTCGTCGAGTGCGTCTTCCAGAACGAGGAGACGCGCGACGAGATCGTCGCGCGTCCGGTCGTACCGACGCATTGCGTCGGCGTTCACGGTACTCAAAGCGCTCAACTATGCAGTCGTTACGCGGTTCGAAGATGCGCTTCCAGCATCCACAAGCTCTTATCGGAGGCACGACAGAGTTCGGTATAGATATCCGCCGTTGCCTGATCCCCGAGTTTTGCGCTTTCGTCGATCTGTTCGCGCAGGTGATTGGAGAAGATCGCCATGCGTTCGGCGAGCGCTTCGAGGTGCTGCTTGCCGTCGACTGCATGATGGGGATACTCCCCGAGAATGGAGCGCTCGGCAGCGATCTTTGCGGTCCCCAGAGCGGTCCCGCCGAGTTGGAGGACGCGTTCGGCTACCAGGTCCACCGCCGCTTCGGCTTCATCGGCGAGCGTATCGAAGAATTCGTGGAGCGCGATAAAATGCGGACCGGCGACGTTCCAATGAGCTTGCTTGATCTGCGTCTTGAAATCGAGCGCGGTCGCGAGCGTCGCATTGAGAAGCGCGATCAGCCGTTCGCGGCTCTGCAGCGGCAGCTCGACGCGGGTACGGTGCAGTAAGGAATTGGTTGCGGTCATTCTACGGTCATCCTTTACGGTTGGATTGAGGTGCGTAACTCCGCATCAACCACGGTAGCGCGGCCGAGGTTTCGCCGCCGCTACTTTCCTCGAATGAGCGCCAAAGCGGCGTCCCGCTCGCGCTCCATGGTCGCGACGTCGTCCCCCTCCACGTTCAGGCGTAGGAGCGGCTCGGTGTTGGAGGGGCGGACGTTCATCCACCAATGAGGGTAGGAGATGGTGAGCCCGTCGAGGTGGTCGATTTCGGCGTCGGGATAAGCTTTCGCGAGGCGTTGCAAGGTTGCTTGAGTATCGTCGACGTGCGTGTTGATCTCTCCCGAGCGCGAACGGGTATCGATCGGCGCGATCGTCGCGCTCGCTGCAACCGGGCTTTCGCTGAAGAGCTCCAGGCACGACATGAGCG
>JAJYMV010000118.1 GCA_021786705.1 bacterium | reverse complement strand
AGCAAACACCCTTCTTCCGAAACGACGTCCATCGACTTATTCGCCGCGTTCGGGCGACTGCGGCAGCGCCTACGATCCTTCGAGATCGCCGAGTAGATAGCAGCGCCCACCTTCACGATGAACCCCAACATGCACCGAGCTCCCAAGGGCTCACCACGAGTGCGGATGGAAGCGGGGCGGACCGAATTCTTCGACGACGTCACCACGGAAGCTCACCAGCGGGGACCCAGAACGCAAAAATATGTAGAGAGCACGACGAAGCAACCACTTGACAATACCGGCCTTCTCATGGAAGGCGCTGCAAGCGCCGTATCAGGCGCGGCTTCTGTCACGCCGAGTGGGCGCTGCAAGCGCCGTATCGAGGCGCGTTCGCGCGCGTACGCTCCCGTGCGACTGCGGCGCACCGCTTCTCGCTAGACGCTCGTCGGGTGCGCCGACATCGCACGGTCGCTTGTCGGTCGCGTGCGACTAGCGCACTCTGTCACGCCGAGTAGGCGCCGCAAGCGCCGTATCGAGGCGCGTTCGTTTCCCTCGATACGCCCTCTTCGAGGGCTACTCGGGATGACAAAGCTCTGCGGTTACTCGGGATGACAAAGCTCTGCGGTTACTCGGGATGACAAAGCTCTGCGGTTACTCGGGATGACAAAGCTCTGCGGTTACTCGGGATGACAAGGCTCTGCGGTTACTCGGGCCAGCGCGGCGTTACGCCGACGGTGCGCCGATGAGCCCTTGCATCGGGCTCGACGCGTTCGCGTAGAGGCGCTTCTCCATCCGTCCGGAGAGAAATGCGAGCCGTCCGGCACGCGTTGCGAGCGCCATCGCTTCGGCCATCGCAACGGGATTTTGCGCGGCGGCAATACCGGTATTCATCAGCAAAGCGTCGACACCCAACTCCATCGCCACCGCAGCATCGGAGGCCGTGCCGACGCCTGCATCGACGATCACCGGAACGCCCGCGCGTTCTTTGATGATGCGGATCGTGTACGGGTTGCAGATTCCCAATCCGCTGCCGATCGGCGCGGCGAGCGGCATTACCGCGGCGCATCCGAGCGCTTCGAGTTGCACGCAGGCTACCGGATCGTCACCGATATACGGCAGAACGGTAAATCCATCGGCAACGAGTTGTTCGGCCGCCAGTAACGTTTCACGCGTATCGGGGTGCAACGTCTGCGTATCGCCGATGACTTCGAGTTTGATGAGATCGGTTTCGAGCAATTCGCGCGCGAGCTGCGCGGTCGCGACCGCTTCCCGGGCATTGAAGCACCCTGCGGTATTCGGCAGAATCGTCATCTTCGATCGATCGATGTAATCGAGCAGCGAGCCGCCCTTCTCACCGAGATTGACGCGCCGTATCGCGACGGTCACCATCTCCGCTCCGCTCGCGGCGTGAGCGGCCTGCATCGCATCCATCGACGGATACTTTCCGGTTCCGACGATCAAGCGCGAATGGAACTCGTAGGCTCCGATGCGGAGCGGGCTATCCTCGAAGTTCTGCATGACCCCTCTATCTTCCATCGTCGCGCAGAGAGCGCATCCCGCTAAGGTCGTTCCTGCGGGGCTTACCCACCGGCG
Organism: bacterium; assembly: GCA_021786705.1. Lineage (GTDB taxonomy): Bacteria > Vulcanimicrobiota > Vulcanimicrobiia > Vulcanimicrobiales > Vulcanimicrobiaceae > JABEUX01. The sequence goes on along the minus strand of JAJYMV010000118.1, from coordinate 4,308 downwards.
ACCGCCCGAACGATCTCGATGCGATCTCCTTCGGCGATGCGGTGGCGTGCGTACTCGCTGCGTCGCACCACGCGATCGTTGCACGCGATCGCCACGCCGCGTGCCTCGATCTCAAGCACCGCCAGCACCTCGGCGAGCGTCGCCTCCGCGGCGGCGGGCAGTTCGCGCTTCTCGCCGTTGATCTCGACCTTCACGCGCCGACCGCGGCTCCGTTCTCGGCGAATCGGGCGAGCGCGAACGCGGGATCGATCGGCGTGCCGCCTTCGATCTCGTCGGCAAGCAAGCTCGCGGTCTGCGCGCAGAGCAGCACGCCGTTGCGGTAATGACCGGTCGCCAGGAGATAGCCCTCGCGCGGCGTCGGCCCGAGAATCGGACGTTCGTCGGGGGTCCCGGGGCGCAGCCCCGACCACTGTTCGACCAACGCAAAACCCGCGAGGCTCGGCGCGCCTTGTAGAACGCGGTCGAGCAGTTGGCGCTGTCCGCCCGCGGTCACGCGGTGGTCGAAGCCGACGCGCTCGCCGGTCGCCCCGACGAGCAAGCGCCCATCGGTGCGCGGCACGACGTAACAGCCGCCCAGCCACATGGTGTGACGGATGAAATCGTGCGGCATCGCGAGTGCGAGCATCTCACCCTTCACCGGTTCGACCGGCGGGCGACAGACTTCGGGAACTCCGGCGACGTGCGGCGCCCAGGCACCGGCGGCATTGACGACGATCTCGGCGGGGCGGAATCCCCAGCGCGTGCGCACGCCGCAGACACGCCGTGCATCGAACTCCAGCTCGATCTCTTCACTCGTCGCCACCTGGACGTGCATGCGTGCGAGCGCTGCAAGGAGCGCACGTCCGAGCAACCGATTGTCGACGCTCCCTTCGTCATGCGTGAGCAATGCCCCAAGTACGTTGCTTGCAAGCGCGGGCTCCAACGCGAGCGCGCCGCGCGCGTCGAGCAACGTGTGCGCGATCCCCGCAGCGGCGAGCGAGCGCGCGCGCTCCTGCAGACGAGCGAGGCTCGCTTCGTCGAACGCCGCCTGCACGATCCCGTCAAGGCGGAGTTGCGGATCGATCGCGCTCGCCTCGCGCACCCGTTCGACGAACGCGGGGAAACCCTCGAGCGCCTCGTTGCAGAGCGCGTGCATCGGTTCATCGGCGATCTCCTCGGTGCGCGCGGCGAGCATTCCCGCAGCGGCCCACGACGCCGCCTTCGCGGGCTCGAAGCGGTCGAAGACCGCAACGCGCGCGCCGCGACGGCGAAGTTCGAAGGCGAGGCTCAAGCCGATGAGCCCCGCACCGATTATGACGATCTCTCCGCGTTCTTCCATCGAATTCATTCCCTACATCCCCGTGTAGACGGGGCCCTCGCCGCCCTGCGGCGGGACCCAGGTGATGATCTGATAAGGATCGGCGATATCGCAGGTCTTGCAATGCACGCAGTTGGTGAAATTAATCTGCAGCCGCCCTTCGACTTTTCCATCCCTCTTTTCGAAGAGTGGTTCGTAAACCGCGGCGGGACAGAAATATCCGCACGGGTTTCCGTACTCCACCGTGCAGCGGTCGCGACAGATATTCGTATCCGCGACGTGCAAGTGGCAAGGTTGGTCTTCATCGTGCATCGTGCCCGAATTAAAAACGTCGGTCAGTTTGTCGAAGGTTAGAACGTTGTCGATCGTCGCACGCGGCGATGGGTCGGGCTTATAGCCGCGCTTCTCCATCCGTTCGTGCCCCGCGACCGCACCGAGCTTATCGATAAACCCGAACGCGCGACCACCGGTCACCGTCGAAAGCCCGGCATTGAACATGCCCGCCCACATTCCGTGCTCGAAGCCTTGGTGGAAGTTGCGCGCGGAGCGCATCTCTTCGTACGCCCACGAGGATTGGAAGCGATCGACGAAGCCGCTGAGTTGTTGCGCGTCGTAGCGATCGGCTTGCACGGCGGCAAAGAGGGTTTCGGCCGCGAGCATCCCCGATTTGATCGCGAGATGAATGCCCTTGAGGCGCATGCCGTTGAGGAAGCCGGCGGAATCGCCGGTGAGCAAGAGGCCGTCGGCATACGGGCGCGGCATCGCAAAGAGACCGCCTTCTGGAATCGCCTTCGCGCCGTAGCGAATCAGTTTGCCCTCCGCGAGCAACGCGGCAACGGCAGGATGCTGCTTCATGCGCTGTAGCTGGTTGTGCGGGTCGCTCGTCGGGTTCGTCGCGTCGAGCCCGGTCACGTGGCCGATATCGAGCACGTCGTCGGCCATTCCGTAAATAAAGCCGCCGCCGAACGTATCGGGGGCGAGTGGATAGCCCAGCGTGTGAATCACGGCACCCGCAGCGAAACGCCCGGCCGGAAGTTTCCAGAGTTCTTTGACACCCGCCGCATAGACTTGCGGCTCTTTGCCCGCATCGAGATGCAGCTTCGCGATCGCCTGCTTGGCAAGCGTTCCGCGCACGCCCTCGCCGAGCACGACGACCTTCGCATAGATATCGGCGCCCGGCTCGTAGTTGGCTTTGTGCGTCCCGTCGTGCGCGACGCCCTTATCCCCGGTGCGCACGCCGACGACGCGGTCGCCATCCCAGAGCAGCTCCTGCCCGGGAAACTCGGCGAAGACCTGCGCGCCGGCAGCTTCGGCCTGCTCGCCGAGCCACTTCGCCATCTTCTGCAGACTCGCGACGTATTTGCCGTGGTTGTTGAGCGGCGGCGGCGTAAACGGCGCTTTGATTTTGCCGCTCGCGGTGAGAAACCAGAGTTCGTCGCTGGTGACCGGAGATTCCACCGGCGCGCCGCGCTGCAGCCAATCCGGAAGCAACTCGGCGATCCCCTTGGGATCCATGACGGCACCGGAGAGCCCGTGGCTCCCGATATCGCCGCCTTTTTCGATCACGAGGATTTCGAGTGCTTGCTTCTTTTCGGCGGCGAGCTGGCCGAGCCGGATCGCGCCGGCGAGAGAGGCGGGCCCTGCGCCCACGAAGAGGACATCGACATCGAGACGATCGCGTTCTTGTGCCATGAGCGGTTGCTTCGGCACCGGGCTCTCCGTACTCTTGCGCCGAAGACTGAGAACATGAAGATACAGATCGGCGTTATGGGCTCCGCCGGCGGTATTTTAACCGCCGAGCAACTCGACCGCGCACGTCGGCTCGGGCGGCGCATCGCCCAGCGCGGTTGCACCATCGTCACCGGCGCGTGTCCGGGGCTCCCGCACGCTGCAACGCTCGGCGCGAACGAGGAGGGCGGTGCGAGCCTCGGCGTCTCGCCCGCGCTCTCGCGCGAAGAGCATGTCAACGTCTACGGCTCGCCGTTGCAGCCGTATACGACGATGGTTTTTACCGGCTCGGGCTTGATGGGGCGCGAAACGCACAACATTCACAGCTCGGATTTCGTGCTCTTCGTCGGCGGACGGAGCGGAACGCTCGGCGAGTTTTGCATCGCGTACGACGAAGGCAAACTCATCGGCATCCTCACCGATTCCGGCGGAATCTCCAACGAGTTACCAAAGATCGCCGGGCTGGTGAAAAAAGAGACGGGCTCGACGATTATTACCAACTCCGACCCAGAGAAACTCGTCGACGCATGCCTCGATTACTACCGGAAGGAATCGCTCCCGAGTTCGGTCGCGTTCAATCGTACCGGCACGTTCGCGCCGACGCATCGCAATTTGGAGGAAGCCCGTGGCTGAGATTACCTTCGTCGGTGCGGCGGGAACCGTCACCGGCAGCAAACATCTCGTCACGATCGGCGGGAAGCGCTTTTTCGTCGATTGCGGGCTCTTTCAGGGCACCGCCGACGTGCGCGCGCTCAACGATGCGAAGATCCCCGTCGATGCCGAAGAGATCGATGCGGTGGTGATTACGCACGGGCATCTCGACCACACCGGTTACCTGCCCAAACTCGTCAAGGACGGTTTCGACGGACCGATCTATTGCACGCCGGCGACCGCGGCGATCGCCGAGATCGTGCTCGAAGATGCGGCGCACCTGCAACAAGAGCTCAGCGAACGCGGGCACGCACACGAACGCCCGCATGCGACGCCGCCCTTTTACGACGAACGCGACGTGGCGCGCACCCTGCGCAAGATCGAGACGGTCGAATACGAAAAAACCTTCTCGGTCGCCGGCATCTGCACGGCGCGTTACAGCAATGCCGGGCACATTTTAGGCTCGGCATTCGTGCATTTCGATATCGAGGGGAAGCAGGTCGTGTTCTCGGGAGACCTCGGGCGCTACGGCCGTCCGTTACTCGCCGACCCGTCGCCGATCGGCGCCGCCGATATCATTTGCTGCGAATCGACCTACGGCGACCGGGAGCACCCGGCGGAGAGCATCAGCG
>JAJYMV010000131.1 GCA_021786705.1 bacterium | reverse complement strand
CCACGTCATTTTTTCGACCTCTTCATCGATCGATGAAGCGACCGCCGAGTTGCCGATATTAGCGTTGATCTTCACCAGGAAGTTGCGCCCGATGATCATCGGCTCGCTCTCGGGGTGATTGATATTGCTGGGGATAATCGCACGACCGCGCGCGACTTCGTCGCGAACGAATTCCGGTGCGAGCCCCTCGCGGATTGCGATGAACTCCATCTCCGGAGTAATCTCTCCGCGCCGCGCGTAGTGCATTTGCGAAACGTTCGCGCCGGATTTCGCGCGCCGAATGCGACGCGGTTGCGAAAAGCGAATCTCGTCGAGTTCGCGCATCGCCTCTCGCCCGCGCTGATAGACCGAGGTCGGTGCGTCGAGTTCGACGGTATCGCCTCGCCCGGCGATCCACTCCGCGCGCACGTGCGGCAGCCCGCGGCGAATATCGGTGGCGACCGCGGCATCGCTATAGGGGCCGCTGGTATCGTAGAGCGTGTGCGTGGTGCCGTCGGTGAGTTGGATCGCGCGCATAGGAACGCGAATCGAGGGCGCGCTTCCGGATGCATAAACTTTCATCGTATTTCTTCCTCCGCCGGTATGACCCGGATCAGGTGCGACGGTCGGCGGATCGAGCCCGCCCTCTCAGCCCAAGCGTGGGCTCCCGTGGACCGTAGGGCTTCGCGCCCGTTGCATGGCGTCCTCGAACGGCACCCCGGCGAGCCGCGCACAACGGAGTGACGGAATACACCTATCTGCGCGCAGTCCGTATTGTAAATCTTTTGTTAGAAATTCGAAGGAAGCGCGGCGCGTCGGTGCAAGATAGCTCGGAGCAGCAGGTGCTTTCCTCTGCTCCTTCCTCTCCGTGCCTGCTGCGCTGCTTGCTACACTCGGCTCTTACTGTGGAGGATCCTCGTTTGAGAACACCCGGCAGAATTCTTGTGGCGATGCTTGCTGCATCGTCTCTTCTCGTTGCTTGCGGCGGAGGGCATAGCAGCTCGATGCTTCCGCAGAGCAACAACACCGCATCGAAGCCCGGCCCCAGTCGCGTTTCGGCACAATCGGTCCGCGTTGGAAAACCGCAGATTTTTTATTCGCGTAATTATTTAGCCTCGCACCCCAGCTTCCAATGGGGCCCGAACGCGCGCACCGTCATGGGCAAAATGCGCACGACGAGTTCCAACCTTCTTTATAACGGCGGCCCGGTGCAGACCGCGCCGCAAGTCTACCTGGTGTTCTGGGGATGGCAGAGCCAGAACGACACGACCGCGGATCCCGATGGATTAGCGGCCTACCTGACCGGATACATGCAATCGATCGGCGGCAGCCTTTGGGTGAATACCGATACCCAGTATTACCAGACGCTCGGTGGAGCGACGACGTACATTGCGAACACGAACCCGCAGTACGCCGGCGTGTGGTACGACAGCTCGGTCCCGCCGAAAACCTACACCGACGCACAAGTGGCGGCCGAAGCCCTGAACGCCGCCGCACACTTCGGCACCTATAGCTCGAACGCGAACTTCATCGTCGTGACGCCGACCGGCTACACGCAAAACGGATTCGCGACGCAGTGGTGCGGATATCACAACACCACCACCGATCCTTCGGGCAACCCGCTCGCCTACACCAACCTGCCGTATACTCCCGACGCGGGGACCGGTTGCGGCGTCGGTTCGGTGAATTCGCCGGGAACGCTCGACGGCGTTTCGATCGTCGGCGGACACGAAGAAGCCGAGACGCAGACCGATCCGGGCGCCGGCAACGGCTGGCTCGATTCGAGCGGTTCGGAGATCGGCGATAAGTGCGCCTGGACGAATCTCCAAAACTACACGTTCCCGAACGGCCAAACCTATCCGGTGCAACCGCTCTGGAGTAACGCCAGCAGCAGCTGCGTGATTACCTACGGCTCGGTCGGCCCGACTCCCTCACCGGCACCGAGCAGCAGCCCGACGCCGGCTCCGACGCCGACGCCCGTGCCCACCTCCAGCCCGACGCCGGCTCCGACACCGACGCCGATCTGCCACGGCCGGAAGTGCCGTCCGTAACGCAAAGCATCGACGCGTAATCCCAACTGGGCCGATCCATCGCAACGATGGGTCGGCCCTTATCACGAACGAAGTGCTGAGGCCGACCTACGGTTTGAAGAGGGCGAGCACGAAGCGAGGGTCGTTATTCGCTTGCGCGAGCACTGAGGTCGCAACGCTCTGAAGCACGGAATCGCGCGTGAAGTTTCCCACCGCCTGGCCGATATTGAGATCGCGAATGCTCGAAAGCGCGCTGGTTTCGTTCAACACGGCCAGCGCACCGTTCCGTGCGTTCTCTCCGAGCGAAACGACCTGCGCTCCGAGTTGAGCGCGCGCTTGCATGAGAATCCCAAGCGCTCCATCCATCTGCCCGATTGCCGTCTCGGCGCTGGCGAAGGTTGAGACATCAATCGACGACGCGCCTAACGTTACCGGGCGCGCGTCGGGCAACGTGAGCAAAATTTGATTCCCCTCGCTTGCGCCATCCTGGACCGTTAACGACGTCTCCGGCGTCGTCGGAGCGTTACTCCCAAAAATTTGCAGATGGTCGATAAACGCCGTTTCGTCATTTCCATATGGATCGAGTCCGGTAATTTTCAGCACGTGCGTCCCGGCACCCGGCGCGAACGACGAGCTGTAGAATTGCTGATAATTTGCGGTTGTCGGCGTAATAGTTGCGATTGCCCGGCCATCGATAGAGACCGAGATCGTCTGTGTTTGTCCGCCCGGAGAACTCACGCGATTTGCGGCCAGGAGCCCGAGTTCGTAGGTAACACCGGCCTGAAAACCGCTAATATCCTCCTGCATCGACCCCGTAAATTGCACGAGGCCCACCTGGCCGCCATCGGGTGCGATCGGATTGCCGGCCGTAAAGCCCGAACCGTTCGATGAGACGCCCGCATTTCCAGTGAAGAACCACGGCGATCCCGTCGGGTCGTATTGAAACGCACCGAATGTGTAGCCGGCGTCGATCGGTACTTGTTCGAAACTTCCATCCGGAACCGCCGGCCCGGCGTAGGGAACCGCTTGCCCGACGATTTTGACATTGTCGATAAAGGCGGTATTGTCCAGCCCGTTGGGGTCGACACCGACGAAACTCAGCGTATGCACGCCGGCACTCGTGACGATCGGCGCCGACGAGTAGAACGAATAGGTGCCGCTACTTGCAAAAACGCGCCCGATGTTTTGGCCGTCGAGTTGCACGAGAATCACTTCGCCGCCGTTTTCGTAATTTCTCCGTTGTGTCGCTGCAAACGTAACGGTATAGACCGTGTTTGCTTGCAACGTTACATCTTGCGTAATGCTGCCATTCGAACCACTGTAACTTTGGATGAAGCCTTCTTGCACGCCGTTGGGCGGCGGCGGAGCGCCCGATGAAAAACCGCTATTAATGCCGGTAATACCGGAATAGGTCGAGAAGGTCCAGCCCGCTCCGGTCGGATCGTATTGGAATGCATTGAAAGTCCCCGATCCGACATTCGGGCTCTCGAAAGAGGCGTTATTCAGCGCCGGACCGGGCGAGGCCGCACCGGGGAGAATCGGCGCGCCGTTGTAGGCGAGATTGAGTGCGTTGGAGCCATCGAGCAATTGCTTCCCGTTGAAGCTGGTATCACGAACGATCGTGACGATCTCTGCCTGGAGCTGGTTAACCTCCGCCTGGATGTCCGCACGATCCAAGCCCGATGAGATGTCGTTGGCGGCCTCTATCGCGAGCGAGCGGATACGTTGGAGAATATTCGTGATGGTGCTCAACGATTGTTCGGCAACGAACGTTGCGTTTTTCGCAGTCTGGACGTTGCCGATCGCCGCCTGGTAGCCGGCAACCTGCGCCTGCAGGTTCTGCGAGATTGCAAACCCGGATGGATCGTCGACCGCGCTCTGGATTCGCAGCCCCGAGGAGAGCTTGCTAACATCGGATTGCAGGGCGCTCTGACGCAAATTCAAATTGAATTGCGCAAAGGAGGCGTTTACATTCGTCGCAATCGAGAATCCGTTCATCGGTGGCTTCCTTGCTTTCCTCGAGTTCTCTGAGCTCGGGGAGTTCACTGCCATGAAGGGTTAAGATTCGGTCTAAACTCTGTCCGGATCATAACCTTCCGAGACGCCACTCAAGCGCTTGCTTGTGAAGGAGAAGCCCGCCGGGTAGGGCACAGCGAGCGATATGCTATCGCAGGAACGCACCGCTATCGTCACCGGCGGTGCGACCGGAATCGGCGCCGCCATCGTTCGCGCTCTCGCCGCCGCCGCCGTTCGTATCGTCATCGACTACGTTGGGGATCCAGCACCGGCCCGCGCGCTCGTCGCCGAGTTGGAAGGGCGCGGCGCTCGGGCGATCGCCTGCGAAGCGAACGTCGCGCTGCCTGCCGACGCCGACCGCCTCGTCGCGGCGGCGGTCGCAGCCTTCGGCGGGCTCGATATCCTCGTCAACAACGCCGGCATCGAGACGCGCTATCCGTTTGTCGATACACCCGACGACGTATGGCAGCGCGAGATCGCAGTGAATTTGAGCGGCCCGTTTTATTGCAGCCGCTCCGCGGCGAAGCAGATGATCGCGCAAGCGCGCGGCGGCCGTATCGTGAACGTTTCGTCGATCCACGAAGAGGTCGCCGCGCCAACGAACGCGCCCTACTGCGCTTCGAAGGGCGGGTTGCGCATGCTTATGCGGACGATCGCCGTCGAACTTGCGCCCCACGATATTACGGTGAATAACGTCGCCCCGGGAGCGATCGATACGCCGATGGACGCGGCAACGATTGCCAACCCGAAACTCGACGACGAGTTGCTCGCCGAAATTCCGTTGCACCGTTGGGGAAAGCCCGAGGAAGTCGCCGGGCTGGTCGTTTGGCTCTGCAGTGACGCTGCGGCGTATATAACCGGAACGACCGTCGTTATCGACGGCGGCATGATGCGTCAGGCGGGTTCGCTCTAATGACGCGATACGACATGGTCGACATGGCGACCGACCCCTCAAGCGGGAGCGCTGCGAACCCACGCTTCGCCTATATTCTCGACGACGATCAGATGGCGCAGGGAAGCACGCTCGGCGCACCACGATGCACGGTCGTATTGAAGCCTACGGGAGCGATCGCCAAAATCTACAGCCCCGATGCCGGCTTCGATTATTTCGGCGCACTCGGAATATCGTTTTGGGACCGGCGCAGTTCGTTGCGATTGACGCGACGCGGCGGCGAGTTCCACATTCATCCCGAGCGCCAAGATTACGTCTATCAACTCGACAACGGCGTTCACGTTCACGAACAAGTCTTTGCCTATAATGCAGGTGCGCAGGAGGAAGCCTCGGTTCCGCCGCCCGCAGCGTACTATCGCGTGCACCTCAAGAACGGATCGACAGCTCCGGTTTCGTTCGATCTCTACGGCTTTTGCGAGTTGCGCGGAAATACGTCGCAGGATGTCCGGGTACGCTTCGATGCCGATCTCGGCGGCATCGTTGTATGGAACCAGAGCGTTCCATCGCACGTACGGCTCTTCGCTACGCTCGCGCCGGCGACGAGTTGGGATACCAATTCCGACCGCGCGAGACTCGTCGCGCACGAGTCGCCCGGGGTGCTCTCCAACAGGGTCGAATCGCTCGGCAGCGACCCAGTGGGAGCGCTCCATACCGCGATCGATCTCCAACCCGACGCCGAGCGCTGGGTCGAATTTCTTTGCGTACTCTCTCCCATCTCCGCGACCGATCTCGCCGAAGCGCGCAAACGCTGCCCGCCTGGCAAAAAGGCGCTCCACGAAACCTCGGCCTATTACTGGAACTATCTCTCGCAATCGGTGTTGCGCACGCCAAGCCACGATGTGAACCAAGGCGTCCTCTGGGCGAAGGCCAACATGCTGCGCGTCCAAACCTTCGCGCCGACCGGCTGGTGTTTCGTCAACGATCCCACGCGCAGCAACAATAGCGTCGGACGCGACACCGCCTGGATGTCCTTCGGCGCCGATTATCTGAACCAC
>JAJYMV010000167.1 GCA_021786705.1 bacterium | reverse complement strand
CAACGTTCCGTCGAGGTCGAGAGCGATCAAATCGATATGTGCCACGGCCTCATAGCATAACCGCTGCAGTCAATGTGAGGGGTGCGACCATCGGCGGTCGAACTGGCAGATCATCGTGAAATCCCCACTCTTCGCTCGCCGACGCTCGCTCGGCTCCCTCTTTGCCCTAGCGACCGCGCTCTGGGTGGGAAGCATTGGGATCGCCCGAGCCGCCTGCAGCAGCGAGAGCTTCACCGTCGAGGGCACGCCGCTCACGATCCAGCTCTGCCTCGCCTCCCTCACCCTCGACCCGACCGCGGCTTCCCGGGTCGCCCGCGTCGAGGCGACGACCTCGACGCCGTCGCGCAACGCCACCGCTCAGCTCACGCTGCTGCTGCCGCTCGGTACCGCCGCGGCGCACGCCCCGGCCTCCATCGAACTCGCGCCGGTGGGCCTGGTGGGGACCCTTCACCTCACCCTGCACGTCGCTCCGACGACGGTGACGATCGATTCCGCTCTACTGACCCCCGGCGCGATCATCATCAAGTAAGGCGAAACCGAGTTCGAGGGAAAGGCGTTCCAAAGCAACATGCGGCGACGTTACATCGCGTATAACTCAGCAAAAATCCCCGACGGCTGTCGATAGAGGTTTCTTTTGTCCTGTACGTCCACCATCCCCGACCTGACCGCCCGCGAGCGCGCGCTTCAGGTCGAAGCAGCGATTCCCCCGGGCCTCTTCCGGGTAGAGAACGAGCAAGACCGCATCGCATGGCGCGTCGCCCCCGAACCCTTTGGGCTCTCGGAGGAGCAGCTCTCGCAGATCGAACGCATCGGTAACGATCTCCTCCGCTTTTATAAAGCGCTCAACACGCTCTATACCCGCAGCGTGCGCGGCACCGCTCCGGCATTCATCGCCGAGTACCTCGATCTCGGGAAACCCGAGCATATCGTCCGCCTCTCTCGGCAGAATCGATTTAAGAACGATATTCCGGCGGTGATTCGCCCCGATCTCTTGATCACCGAGAGCGGCTTCGTCGCTTCGGAACTCGACAGCGTTCCCGGCGGCATGGGGTTTGTCGGCGCGATGGCGCATGCATACTGTTCGGTCGGTCTCGAAAGCGTCGGCGGGCGCGAGGGTATGGCGCGCGGCTTCGCCGAGATCTTCGCCGCGCAGACCGGCAAAGAGCGCCCGAGCGTTGCGGTCGTCGTCTCCGAAGAATCCGGTGATTATCGCGCCGAGATGAGCTGGCTCGCCGCCGATATAGCGCGGTTGGGGATCGCCGATATCTCGGTCGTTCGCCCCGAACAGATCCTCTTCACCGAAGAAGCGCTCTTCGTGCGCGACGAAACCGGCGGCGAACATCGCATCGACGCACTCTATCGCAACTTCGAACTCTTCGATCTGCTCAACGTTCCCAAACAAGAATTGATGCTCTACGCGGCGCGCCATCAGCGCGTGCGGATGACTCCGCCGCCGAAGGCGCATTTGGAGGAAAAACTCGCCTTCGCACTCCTCCACCATTACGCGCTGCAACGGCTCTGGGTCGGGGAGCTCGGCGAAGAACTCTTTATTCGACTGCGCTCGCTCTTTCCCGAAACGTGGATTCTCGATCCGCGACCGCTGCCGCCGCAGGCGGCGATCGTCGGCGTTACGGTCGCCGGCCGCCCCGTCGACGATTTCATGCACCTCGCCGAATTGACGAAAGGCGAGCGCGAATACGTGGTGAAGCCGTCGGGCTTCTCCGAACTCGCGTGGGGCTCGCGCGGCGTCAAGGTTGCCAACGATCTCACGCGCGAGGAATGGAGCGAGGCGCTTCGCAGCGCGCTCGCGGCATTTGAGAAAACGCCGCATATTCTCCAGCGCTTTCATAAGCCCAAACGCGTACGTCAGAGCTATCTCGACCGCAGGAGCGATGAAATCCGCACCTTCGACGGCCGCGTTCGGCTCTGCCCCTATTACTTCGTTTCCGGCGATGCGGTCCGCGTCGGCGGCATTCTCGCAACGGTCGCACCCGCCGACAAACGCTTGATCCACGGCATGACCGACGCCGTTATGGCCTCCTGCGCGCTCGCTCCGGGGGCAACGGCGGCCGCTCGCTAGCTTCTGCTCCGCAGGAGAGAGGCAACGCGCCGAGCGTTTCTGACCAGACGGCGCGATGCGCCCTGGGCTACGATAGGCCGAGAAAAGGCCGAGCCTATCGCTCGAGGTGATCCATGAACCAGCATGCCGTCGTTGTCGCACTCTCCGGGGACTTAGATCTCGAGGTTCGTGACGAACTTCAATGGGATCTCGCGGCGTTGATCGAAGCGCCGATCGCCATCGTCGATATGACCGCAGTCACGTTTGCCGACACGACCTTCGTGAACGCCGTTCGCGAGACCACGCGCATGCGTGCCGCGCGACTCGGGAATGCCACGCGCTTACGAATCGTCGGGGCCTCGGAGATCGTTACGCGGATGTTTACGATCGGACACCTCCAGTCGCTCGTCGATTTTTTCGTCTCGGTCCATGAGGCCGAAATCGAATGGAGGCCGGCGACCTTTCCCCGCATCACGCTTGAGGATGTTGCGAACCTCTCCCGATAAGACTAGACTTTCGAAGCGAGTGCGGCGAGAAACGCATCGATCTCCGCGACGTCGTTGTATCCGTGCGGTGAGACGCGAATGCCGTTCGCACGCCAGGTCGTTACGAACCCTTCGTTCTGCAGGGTTTTTCCGAGCGCGACGCTCTCGCGACCCGGCATCGCAAACGTGAGAATTCCCGAGGAAGCGAAACTCCCCGGACGCTCCACGACCGACGCACCAAGCCTGCGTACTCCTGCAGCGAGACGTTCGCGCAGCGAAACGACGTGCCGTTCGATGCGTGCGATGCCGACGGAGCGAAACAGTTCGAGCGAAGTCGCCAATGAGAGCGCGCCGACAAAATTCGGCGTTCCACCCTCGAAGCGCGACGCATCGCCGATCCATCCCTGCGACTGGTTGTGGAAGTCCCACATATCGGCGACGCTCCGCCATCCCGGCGCGGCGACGCGCAACCGTTCGCGCAACTCCGGAGTGACGTAGAGCATCGCGACGCCCTGCAACGCGCAGAGCCATTTCGCTCCCCCCGCAAAGAGCGCATCGATCCCGGTCGCGACGACATCGAGATCGAGTGCCCCGAGCCCTTGAATCGCGTCGACGACGATAGAGCAACTGCGGGCGTGAGCGACCGCCGAGAGCCCGGCGAGATCGTGGCGCGCGCCGTCGGCATACCCGATCCACGAGATCGCGAGCACGCGCGTCCGTGGCGAGATCTCGCGATCGAGCCGCTCGGGGCTCAACACCGCGGCCGAGCAATCGAGTTCGCGCACCCGCACGCCCTTCGCGCGGAGCGCGCGCCAAGGCCACGCATTGCTTGGAAACTCTTCGGCCGGGAGAAGCACTTCGTCGCCCGGCTGTAGATCGAAGCCCTGGGCGAGCACCGTCGCGCCCTCGCCGGTATTGCGGAGAACGGCGATATCGCTGCCGCGCGCACCGATCGCTGCGGCGACGGCTTCCCGATAGCGAGCCATCGAGGCTTCGTAGGGAAAGGTTCCGAGAACGCCGCCGGTTGCATGGGCGTCGACAAATCCGTGCAACGCCTCCGCAGTCGGGGAGGGGAGAACGCCGACGGCGGCGTGGTTGAGATACGTGCGCTCGCGCGTTACCGCGAAAAGACTGCGGTCGAGCGGCGGAGCGAGCTCCCCCACGCTATTCGCCGATCATGTCTTTCGTGTGCCACGCGATGTTACTCGCGCGATCGCCGACTCGTTCTACCGCGGTCAGCACGAAGAGATAGCGCGTTCCGGAGGTGACCAGCTCGGAGTCGCGCTGCATCTCTTCTTGCAGCAGCGCGATGCTCCGCTTGTAGAGTCGGTCGACGTCGTCGTCGCGCGCTATGACCTCGGTCGCGAGCTCGGAGTCTCGTTCGGTGTACGCGCGCATCGCGTCGAGCAGCATGCCATGAGCGACAGCGGCGATCCGATCGATCTCCACCTTCTGCGGGCGCAGCGCGGTATCTGCGAGTTTTATCGCATTCTTTGCGATCTCAACCGCGTAATCGCCGACCCGCTCGAGGTCGGTCGCGATCTCGAGCATCGCGGCGATCTCGCGGAGTTCGCCGGCGACGGGCTGCTGGCGCCAGATCAACTCGATGCAATGCGCCTCGATCTTGCGACGAAGGTCGTCGATGATATCATCGCCGGCGACAACGCGCGCGCCGGTCGCCTCGTCGCGGCGCTCGAGGGCATCCACGCTCACGCGAATGGCGTCGCCAACCAGCGCGCCGAGACGCACGACATCGAGCCGGGTTCCCTCTAGAGCCTCATGATACGCTGTCCGCACCGATACCGTCTCCCCTTTCTCCTAGGGTGATACCGACGAGAGGACGAAAGCACCTGCGCTCTTTATCTCATTTTAAGGAAGCGAGAGGTTTTCACACGTGTCAAAGATTCGTACGGTCGGCGTCTGCGGCGCCGGGCTCATGGGTAACGGGATCGCGCAAACCGCGGCAAGCGCCGGCTTCGACGTGGTGCTCATGGAGGTCGCCGATGCGCCCTTACAGCGCGGCCTCGCATCGATCGCCAAGTCGCTCGACAAGTTCGTCGAAAAAGGCAAGCTCCCTCAGAACGAGCGCGACGCGATTGTCGGGCGCATCAAGGGAACGACGGCGATCGCCGATCTCAAACATTGCGACCTCGTCATCGAAGCGATCGTCGAAAACCCCGAAGCGAAGAAGTCGCTCTTCAAACAACTCGACGAACTCCTCGCTCCGCACGCCATCATTTGCACGAATACGTCGAGCTTTTGCGTGATCGAACTCGCGGCAACGACGAAACGCCCCAATCGCGTCGCCGGCCTGCATTTTTTCAACCCGGTTCCCATTATGAAACTCGTCGAGGTGGTCCGCACGATCGCGACGACGCAGGACACGATCGACGAGCTCTACGCGTTCGCCAAGACGCTCGGCAAAGAGCCGATTCTCGCGCAAGATACGCCCGGCTTCGTCGTGAACCGGCTGTTGATTCCCTATCTTCTCTATGCCATTCGTTGTTACGAAGGCGGCCTCGCAAGTAAAGAAGATATCGACAAGGGAATGAAACTCGGTTGCGGTTATCCCATGGGCCCGCTCGAGCTCCTCGATTTCGTCGGACTCGACACCACCTACTACATCGCCCAGATCATGTTCGAAGAGTTCAAGGATCCGATGATGGCGGCGCCGCCGTTGCTCAAACGCATGGTGCTCGCCGGACGGCACGGACGCAAGAGCGGAAAAGGCTTCTACGATTATGAGTAGCGCGTACGTCGAGCTCCTCGTCACCGAGGCGGGGCAGATCGCGACCATCGCGCTCAACCGCCCCAACGTTCTCAACGCGCTCAACGCCTCGTTGCTCGGCGAACTCTCGCGCGCGCTCGCCGAGCTCGACGCGCGCCCCGATATCCGCGCGATCGTCCTCACTGGCTCCGGCGAGAAAGCCTTCGCCGCCGGCGCCGATATCGGCGAGCTCAACGCGCTCCCCAATGCCGGAGCGGGCGCCGACAAAGCGCGGATCGGGCAGGCGATCACGACGCAGATCGAATCCCTCGCAACCCCGGTGATCGCTGCGGTCAACGGCTTCGCGCTCGGCGGCGGCTGCGAGTTGGCGATGGCCTGCGATATTCGCGTCGCCTCGGAGAATGCGAAATTCGGACAGCCGGAGGTCAATCTCGGCCTCATTCCGGGATACGGTGGTTCGCAGCGAAGCACGCGTCTCGTCGGAAAAGGAATGGCGCTCTATCTTTGCCTCACCGGCGAGATCGTCGACGCCCGGGAAGCACTGCGCATCGGGCTCGTGCAGCGCGTCGTGCCGCTTGCCGGGCTGATGGATGAAGCACATCGCATCGCCGCGGCGATTGCGACGAAAGCGCCCCTCGCGACCGCGGCCTGCAAACGCGCGATCCATCGCGGAGCGCATCTCTCGCTCTCCGACGCGCTCGAAGTGGAAGCGATGGAGTTCGGCCTT
>JAJYMV010000181.1:4495-31268 GCA_021786705.1 bacterium | reverse complement strand
GACTGCGTTCTGATGAAACTTGATACTTTCGTGAAGGTCCGCGCGATCGGTTATCGCCGCTCCTCCCACGACATCGGAGTGACCGCCGATATATTTCGTCGTCGAGTGAACGACCACGTCGGCTCCAAGTGCGAGCGGCTGCTGAAAATACGGCGATGCAAAAGTATTATCGACCACGACGGTGGTGCGTTGCGGATCGCGTAGCGCGCAGACGGCGGCGATATCGACGATCTTGAGCAAGGGGTTGGTCGGGGTCTCGATCCAGATCAGTTTCGTCTCCGGCCGGATCGCCGCTCGTACGGCGGTGAGATCGCTCATGTCGACGTACGTAAAGCTCATGCCGTACCGGCTGAGGACGCGCGAAAAGAGCCGATAGGTTCCGCCGTAGAGATCGTCGGTGACCACGATGTGGTCGCCTGCGCTGCAGAGATTTAAAACCGCCGCCGTCGCGGCCATCCCGCTGGAGAAGGCGCTGCAATACTGCGCGTTTTCGAGCGAGGCGAGTTGCGCTTCCAGAGCGCTCCGCGTCGGATTCACGGTGCGGCTATAATCGAAGCCCTTGTGTTCGCCGACGGCGCTCTGCGTATAGGTGGATGTTTGGTAGATCGGAACGATCGTCGCGCCGGTCGTCGGATCGGCCTCTTGCCCGACGTGAATGGCCCGCGTGCTGAACTTCATCGGCGCGCGTTACCCCGCCGCCTCGGGGCTACCCGAGAGGAAGGTGATGATATCTTGCCGCGTCACCACGCCGACGGGCTCGTCGGCGTCGGTGACGACGATGGCATGGTTTGCCAGCGTGAGCAATTTATACGCGCTCTCGAGCGGTTCGGCGCTATCGAGCGAGGGGAACGGACGCCCCATGACTTCGCCGACCTGCCGATGCACGATATCGCTACGGTCGAAGACCGCCTGCATCACCGCAACGTCGTTCACGCTGCCGATCTGCTCTTTCCCGCGCATGATCGGTATTTGCGAAATTTCATAGGTGCGCAGAATATCGAGCGCGCGTTGCACCGTCTCGCTCTCGTCGAGGACGATCATCGGAGGAAGCGGCGTCTTGCTGCGAAGGACGTCCGCGACGGTCGCTCGGCGCTTCCCTTCGGCGAGGAAGCCGTTGGCGATCATCCATTCATCGTTGAAAATCTTCGACATGTAGCCGCGCCCGGAGTCGGGGAAAATAACCACCACGACGGCGCTCTCCGGCAACGTCTGCGCGAGCCGGATCGCCGCGACTGCCGCAGTGCCCGAGGAACCGCCGACCAGCAGCCCTTCCTCGCGCGTAATGCGGCGCGCCATGAGGAACGAATCGCGGTCGGAGACGCGCACCATCTCGTCGATCACCTTGAGATCGACGGTTTCGGGGAGATAATTCATCCCGATGCCTTCGACGGCATACGAGCGCGGCGTATCGCCGGAGTAGATCGATCCTTCGGGATCGGCACCGACGACGTGAATCTTCGGATTTTGTTCTTTGAGGTAGCGTGCGGTGCCCGAGATCGTGCCGCCGGTGCCGATGCCCGCGACGAAATGCGTCAGCGTGCCGTGCGTTTGCTCCCAGATCTCCGGGCCCGTCGTTGCGTAATGCGCGTCGGGATTATGGTGATTGTGAAATTGATTCGGCTGGAAAGCCCCGGCGATCTCGGCGGCTAACCGATTGGCGACGCCGTAGTACGACTCGGGGGAGTCCGAGGGCACGTTGGTCGGCGTGACGACGACTTCGGCACCGTAAGCCTTGAGCAAATCGATCTTTTCGCGCGACATTTTGTCGGGCATCACCAAAATGCAGCGATATCCGCGAATCGCCGCCGCCATGGCGAGCCCGCTCCCGGTATTGCCGCTCGTCGGTTCGACGATCGTTCCGCCGGGTTTGAGCAGCCCTGCTTTCTCGGCGGCCTCGAGCATCGCAACGGCGGGGCGATCTTTAATGCTCCCGCCGGGATTCATATACTCGACTTTCGCTAAAACGAGGCAGCGCGCACCGTCGGTGACGCTGTTGAGGCGGACGAGCGGCGTGTTGCCGATGGCGGCGAGTGCATCCCGGCAGTACTCCGGTTGAGCGGAACGTTCGATCGATGGGCTTTGCATAGCGTCCCCGGCTTCTTAGCGCGGTTGCCCGCTGCCTGCGTCGGGGCGGCCCGCAGGGGGGCGGCGTGCGACGCAATAATCCTCATCCGGTATGAAGGTTCTCCTGCGCGCAATCGCGCTGCTCGCCCTCACGGCGATCCTCGCCGGATGTAACGACGGGGCGTTACCGCCCGGCGCGAGCTATGCCTCGCTCTCGGGAACCGTGATCGATGCGGCGACGAACCAACCGATCCCGGGAGCGATCGTGACCCTCGATACCGTGCTCACGGCCACGAGCGATGCGGACGGGCACTTCACGTTTGCGAAGGTGCCGACCGGCGATTACGATTACACCGTGCAGGTGACGGGCTATAAAACCTATAGCTCCAGCGGGAGTGCGACGCCCGGAAAACCGAATGCGATCGTCGTTAGGCTCGTGGCTCGGCCACCGGCTCACGCCCCCGGAACAGCGACGCCCGCCTCGCCACCACCCGGTCGATCGTCTCGATAACCGCCTGCGCGAGCCGCTGCGAATCGTGGCGCACGTGCTCCGATTCGCTCATCACTGCAGCAACGATCGGTTCGACGCCGAGCGCGCGAATCGCCGATTCATCGTTCTCGACGGGGAGTTGCCCCTCGACGGCATAGACATCGAGGAGGCGCCGCGGTCGCTGCGCGTTGATGAGCGCGTAGTCGCAGATTTTCGGCCCACCGTAGCGTTGTAGCGTCGCGAGGTGCTGCGACGCACTCATCGCGGTCGTCTCGCCGGGTTGCGTCATCACGTTGCAAACGTAGATTTTCACCGCGTGCGCGGCGGAGATCTCCGCGGCGATGCGGTCGACGAGGAGGTTCGGAAGAATCGACGTGAAGAGCGATCCCGGCCCCAGAACGATGGCGTCGGCATCGCGGATCGCCTCGATCACCTCGTCGAGCGGTTTCACGTCGGCGGGTTCGAGATAGAGTTGCGCGATCGGGCGCGGGCTCGCACCGACCTCGGATTCTCCGCGCATGATGCTGCCGTCGTCGAGGCGTGCGCAGAGCGTTGCAAAACGTAGCGTCGATGGAAGAACGCGGCCGACCACGCTCAAAACGCGGCTCGATTCTTTAATCGCGCTATCGAAATTCCCGGTGATACCGGTCATTGCGGCGATGAACAGGTTTCCGAACGAATGCCCTTCGAGCCCTTCGCCGTCGGAGAACCGATAGCGGAAGAGATCGGTGACCAACGCCTCATCGTCGGCGAGCGCGACGAGACAGTTGCGAATATCGCCGGGTGGAAGAACCCCGAGCTCTTTTTGCAGGCGCCCCGACGAACCGCCGTCGTCGCTGACGGTGACGACCGCGGTGAGATTGCTGGTGTGCGCCTTGAGACCGCGCAACAGGGTCGAGAGCCCGGTTCCCCCGCCGATCGCAACGATTTTGTAGCCTTGAGCGAGTTTAAATCGCCGGAGACGCCCTAAGGGATCGGTGCGCGGTTCGCGCGCAGAACGGGCGACGGCGCGAACGCTGAAATAGAGGCCGAGCGCCATGAGCAGAACGCCGATCGCGATAAATGCGGTGGTGAGAAAGGACGGCGGAATGACATCGACGACGAATGCGTCGAGCATTTCATCGAGGCGAAAATGAACCCCCGAAGCGACGACGATACGATTTGCGGCATCGAGAACGAAAAAGAGACCGAGCAATGCGACGAACATCCATCGCTTGATGCCAAAGCCGGGGAGAATCCACTGCGCGCCGGTGAGAATTCGCGAGCGCATCAGCGGCCGATATCCCGGGCGGCAACGCCGGCCTCGACGCCGGCGATATCGGCGCAGGTGCCGCGCAGGCGGCGTGCGACGTAGAGCGAGCGATGGCGCCCGCCGGTACAGCCGATGCCGATGGTCAGGCGCGTCTTGCCTTCGCGCTTGTAGAGCGGAAGAAGAAAGCGAATCAACTCTCCGGCGCGCACGAGAAAGGGTTCCAGCGTATCGTCGCGTTCGATGAACGCGGCGACCGCCGGGTCGCTGCCGAGCCGTTCGCGGAGTTCGGGATCGTAATTGGGATTGGCGAGAAAGCGAACGTCGAGAAGGAGATCGAGTTCGGGCGGAAGGCCGTATTTAAATCCGAAGGCGAGAAACGTGAGCTCCAACGTTCCGCCGAGATCGCTACCGACCGCGGTTGCTACGCGTGCGCGCAACTGCGAGAGCGTCATCGCATCGGTTTCGATCGTCGTCGTCGCGAGATCGTGAATCGGCGCGAGCGCCGTGCGTTCGCGTTCGATCGCTTCGGTGAGCGTCACCCCCGGACTCAAGCGATGGCGACGACGCGTCTCACTAAAGCGTCCGACGAGTGCGCTCTCGCCGGCTTCGAGGAAGAGCACGTCGAGTCGCGCGACCTGGCTGCGAAGAGCATCGATGCGCGTGGCGAAGGCGGCAACCTCACCATCGGGGAGCGAGACGGAAAGCGCGATGCGCTCGACGCCGCGCGCGTGAAAATGTTCGAGGGTGGGGTCGAGCAGGTCGGCGGGAAGTTGAGCCACGCAGGCGAAGCCGATATCCTCCAGGATCTTGAGCGTCTGGGTAACGCCCGCGCCGGAGAGGCCCGCGGCGATGACCAGGTGGATCTCGGGATACCGTGGGGCAGGAGTCGGCATGTCGTTGTTTTCTCCGCGCGAGGCAAACGCCCTCATCGCTAAAATCGAGCCGCTGGTTGAGGAGCTCTTGCGCTTGCGGCGCGAGCTGGCGATCAACCTGCTTGCGACCAACCCGGAGCTGCGCGTCGGCCGTAGCCGCAGCCGGCTCGCGGGGCCGCATTCGACGCTCCCAACGCCGCGTTTCGGCGAGATGAAGATCGAGATCATCCGGCTCATCCATCGCATCGAACACTTCGGCTGCGTGGTGAAAGATATCGACCTTGGCCTGATCGATTTCCCCAGCGAACGGAACGGCGAATCGATCTGGCTCTGCTGGAAGTTCGGCGAGCCCGTCGTCGCGTATTGGCACGGCGAGCACGAAGGGTTCGAACGCCGGCACCCATTATCCGAGGCGCGCCCCGGAGAAGGTTCCTAGGCTCTCGCTGCTTCGGCGCTCGCTTCGAAGGGAATGAAATCCTCGGCGAGCCCTTGCAAGCGTACCTCGCCGAACTCGGCGGTATACGCGCCGCTCTCGACCCCGACGATCGTGCCGGTCTCGGGGACCTGCGCGAGCTGCGGAATCTTCGCTCGAAGCTCGTCGGGAATGCGCACCTTGTCGCCGATCGCGAGCGCGCCTTGATCCCAGAGCGCGTTGAGCGCATCGAGCAGCATCGGCAACGGAATCCCGTAGTCCTCGCTGACCGCGCCGATGGTGTGCGATTCGCTGATCGCGCAATTGCTGCAGCCGCCGAGGTGGAAGCGCGCGAAGACGCGGCGCGCACCGGCGTGCATCTTGAAGGCCTGATCGACGGTGATTTCGGGAGTAAACGTTTGCTCGCTCATTGATGGGTCCTAACACGGCTTGGGCGGGGAATGAGGTTCTTTTCGTAGCAACGCCGCGCCGGCCCTGGAAAGTTGCGGGAGCGGAGGCGTGCCTATAAGCCGGATTCTGTACCCGCACGATGTGCGGGCGACGATCATCTCTCTGGGGTGCGCGTCACCACGCACCTCGGTGCAACGTAACTCGAGCCGGGTGGGCGACCCGCCTGCCGCAAGCGACAGGAATCGAGCGGTCTTGCTTCGGATGGGGTTTACCGCGAGGCTACGTCACCGTAGTCCTCCGTGAGCTCTTACCTCACGATTTCACCCTTACCGGCGGCTCGCGCCGACGGCGGTATGTTTCTGTGGCACTTTCCTTCGAGTTACCCCGACAGGCCGTTAGCCTGCATCCTGCCCGCTGAAGCCCGGACTTTCCTCGCCGCATCCACGGCGCGATCGCCCGGCACCCTCCGCTCCGGCGGGGTACGCGCCCGGCACGACCGCAGCCTGCCACGCCCACGCGCGCGGCGTTTGCTATTCCCGCGGGATGTCGATGACGTGGTCGGATACTATGACCAGAAAAAATGGCGCGGGCGGCGCTCCGCCGATCTCCCTCTTATTGCTCGGGTCGCGTACGATTGGAGCCGCTGCCTTCAAAACGCACTGCCTCGAAATCATGGATGATGTCGAGCGTTCCGGTGCGGAGGTGGTTATAACGAAACACCGGCGAGCGGTTGCGCGTCTGGTCCCGGCGCGCGCCCCCGGTGGAGCGTTCTGCGGCGCTCTGCGCGGGAAACTCATCGATGTCGGCGAGATCGTCGAGCCCGTCGAAGGATCGTGGGAGAACGATGACGCCAATTTTGCTTGATACGAACGCTGCAGTGTGGGCGACCGCCGGAATGCTGCGACCGGCGGTTCAACAGCGCATCGATGCTGCCGCGCGCGACGGACGCCTCTTGCTCTCACCGATCTCGGCTTGGGAGATCGGAATGTTGGTAGGCAAAGGCCGCTTGCGTCTTGCGGTAGCGACCGACGCCTACGTGCGAGAGATGTTCGCACTTCCCGGCGTGGTGACGGCGGCGATCTCGCCGGCGATCGCCGCGGAGGCGGCGATGCTGCCCCATCCGATGCACGCCGATCCCGCCGACCGCATCCTGGCGGCGACCGCGATTGCGTACGGCGCGAGCCTTCTCACGCGCGACCGGCGATTGCACCGCTACGCACGCGCGACGAAGGCGTTTCGTTGTATCGTCTGCTGAAAAGGAAAACGCCCGTGAAAATGGGCGTTTCTTGGTGGAGGCAAGGAGACTCGAACTCCTGACCCTCACGCTGCCAGCGTGATGCTCTACCAACTGAGCTATGCCCCCAAGGTGCGGCGCCTTCTCTTCACGCCGGGGCTCCAGAGTCCTTCGGGACGAGGGGAAATCTTCTCGCCTCGGTACAGGATTTTCTGCCTGTCGGGGCCAACCCACGAGCGCCGCAATGGGGACGTAGCTCAGTTGGTAGAGCGCCTGCTTTGCAAGCAGGATGTCGCAGGTTCGATTCCTGTCGTCTCCACCATTTCGCTCGACGAGTCTTTCGCAAACGTCGCCTCTCACGTGCGACGTCGTGTTTCGCCCTTCGGTGTTGATGCGAGTCGCCTCAGCGCAACGATGACCAGGAAGAGCACGCCAACGGCGGCCGTAAGGGAAATCGCCAAAAAGGCGAACCCGTCGACGATGCCCTCGGCTTCGGAGTTTTCCGAGGTCTGCTCCACCACTAGACGTGGGTCGAGTTGCATCACGTGCCCCAAGTCCCGTTGATACCGCAGTTCCAGGTAGGCGTTCGTGCTGCTCGGCAGTTGAAAGGAATCCAGCTTCGTGGAGACGACGCGATGATTTTGTGCGTCGGAAGTGTAGGTGCAGCACGTTCCGCCGGAGACTCCGTGGCGCAGAATGCTACCGTTTATACCGTGGAGCGCCCAAACAACATCTATCGCGCGCGGGTGCCGGGCGCACCTTTTTTCAACGGAACCGCCCCGGCCAAGCAGACAATCGGCGTACGGAACTTTCTCTCGGACGTAAATATTCATCTCGTATGTCGCGTTAGCCGGGATGGTGAACGAACGCGTTACCGTGCGTCCAGCCACGACGCGCAACGGCACGTCGAGCAGAGTCGACTGACCGGCCAACCGATACTGGTAAGCCGTCAACGCTGCGAGCGCAACGATGCTTGCAGCTACGAGCAAAAGCCCCCATCGAAGCATACGCGCAGAATCTTAGTGACGGTCGGTCGCATATCCCCCCAATAAAATAGCGTCTTCGCTTTACGCTTTCGCTTCGAGAGCGCTCTCTGGGTGTCGTCTCCACGATTTCGCTCGAGGCGCCGCACGCAGTTCCCAAAAAACACCCCGCGATATTTTCGCGAGGTGTCTTTTTTTTTGGTGTCGTTGCGGTCGCTAGTCGACGATCGTCGCCACCGTCGTGCTCTGACCAGCGGTAACCGTTGCGCTCGTCGAAACGGTGAGCGAGACACCGACCGTTGCGTCGTAGCCGGTCGCAGTTACCTGTGCTCCCGCTTGCGTCGTGTAGCTGTTCTCCACGATCAAGGTATAGGTGCCGGCCGGAAGTGCGTCGATGGTGAAGTTGCCATTCGCGTCGGTGATACCCGCATTGACGACCGTCCCGTTCTGAGTGGCTTCGACCTCTGCACCGACGACGGGCGAGCCCGCCTGGTTGAGCACGGTGCCCGAGAGCGAACCGGATTGAGCGACCGCCGTTGCGACGATCACCGGCTTCATCATGAAGTTGCCGCTCCCGGTTTCGACGATCGACTGTCCGGCATTAAAATCGAGTACGAAGCCATAGGTATTTCCGGCCTGAGCGTTGAGCGAAACGTTGACTTTCACGCCCGCCGTTCCCGCGCCGTCACCGGAGTCGGTCGAGGTTGCATTGCCGAAGCCGCCCTGCGTCGCGCTGGGAACCGTCAACGGCACGTCGGTATAGGTCGTACCGTTTTGCGTGTACGAAATCGTGGTCGTCGCGGTGTCGAGTACCAGGCGAATCTGCTGATAATTCCCGGCGGGAATCACGCCCGAAAAATTCAGTGCATTCGACGTGGACGTGTAGTCGAGAATATTTATCACATTCGGCGATGAGTACGTCTGTATTACGGTCGCGGCGCTGCCGTTCCCGACGGCCTCGACTTTGTCGATACCGAGATTGACGGCGGTGACGGTGATGCCGTTCATCTGAATCGGCGCGTCGATCATCGCGATCGAGAGTTGCGACGTGCCGGATGTGGGCATTGCGCCGGTGCCGCCGCTACTCCCACCTCCACAGGCGGCGAGGGCAAAGGTGAGCGAAAGTGCGAGTGCTCCGAGTTTCATGCGTTCCTCCTAGGCGGCGCGATCGGTCGCACCGCAGTTGGGAGCATACCCGGCCCGCTTTGATTCAAACGTGAAAAAAAAGCGAGCGAAGGGTAGCTCGCTCGCGAAACGATTCGATGGTGGGCCATCCTGGTCTCGAACCAGGGACCTCATGCTTATCAAGCATGCGCTCTAACCAACTGAGCTAATGGCCCGACGGTTGGGGAGTATAGCACACGATGCAACTCCCTCCCTCCCGATTTTCCGCTAGATCATCGCGATCCACTTCTTGAGCGTCTCGTCGGCGCTTTTGAGCTCGGCCATGAGCAGGCTCTGAAGCGCGTCGCTCTCCCGCATCTGCTCGGAGCGAACGGCGGCGACGGCATCGAATTGCTCGTGCATCGCCAGCAGCGAGGCCTGGTCGAGCACCGCCTGGTGCTCGGCGGCGATCGCGTCGGCCTCCAGGGTGGGGGCGGCGGCGGGAGCCGGCGTGCCGACTCCGCGCGCTTGGGTCGGCGTCGCCTTCACGCCGAGATCGACTGGATGAATTTTTTGGTGATGCCGTTATCGGCCTTGATCTGTTCCATCTCGACATTCCGCAGCGTGTTGATCTCGCGCATGTTTTCGGAGCGCTCGGCGGTCGCTTCGTCGAACATCGCCGACTGCATCGAGAGCTGCTCTTGGTGCTGCATTTGGGACGCATAGAGGCCGAGCTGGAAGTTCTCGTCCCAAGAATTCATCGCGTTCATTGCGCCGTTTTGGGCGCCGCCGGCGATAGCGGAGGCGCCCATCGAGAGCAGGGCCGGGGCGGCGGCTTCGGCGAGTGCGGGAAGAAAGGCCACGAGTGTTCTCCTTCAGGAAGCGGGGGTGGCGGCAGTCGATTCGGCGGCGAGCTCGTCGAGCCAGGGCTGCTCGCCGTGCCGGGCCGCAGCGGGCGGGGCGAGGGGGATCGCGGGGCTGAGGCCGGCCTGCGGCGCATATCCGGCGGCGTTGGCGGCGGCGCTAGGGAGCTCGGCGCGGGCATCCTCGATCTGCGCCTGGTGGCGAAGCACCGAGTCGGCGTAACCGAGCACGCTCCCATCGGCCCAGCGCGTCGTCGTCCCCCGGGCGGTCGGAGCGCCGGCATTATAGGCGGAGAGCGCTGCGCGTTCGTCGCCGCCATAGCGCCCCAGGAGGCCATGCAGCATTTCGGCGGCTCGCTCGGCGTTCTGCGCGGGATCCATCGCTGCGGGGCTGCGGGCGAAGGCGTGATAGCGGTCGTCGATCTGAAAGAGGCCGTGCCCGTGCCCGCCGTCTCCGAGAATATTTCGCCCGGCGTTGAGCCCCGGGCCGCCGGTCTCCTGGGCGGCGACCGCGGCGAGCAGGGTCGGGTCGAGGCCGTTTCGTGCGGCGGCACGGGCGATGGGGGCGGCATAGGCGACGCCGTGTGCGGCGAGCGAGGCGGCTGAGGCGGAGAGTTCGGTCATAGCATCTCCCCTCTGCGACGTGGGAGTGGTTTGACAAGAGTCCGGCCCGCCTCTACAATGGCTTGGTTGTACCAAAGGGCCCCGCCTCGGCGGGGCCTTCCCAACGCAAGGCGCAGGTTTCTTTGGCTCGCTCGCACAC
Source organism: bacterium (assembly GCA_021786705.1). Classification (GTDB taxonomy): domain Bacteria; phylum Vulcanimicrobiota; class Vulcanimicrobiia; order Vulcanimicrobiales; family Vulcanimicrobiaceae; genus JABEUX01. The sequence continues at coordinate 20,820 of JAJYMV010000181.1, read as the reverse complement.
CGTCGATCTCTCCGGCCTCCTCGCGGGAAGCCGCCAGCGGATCCTCATCGATGACGAGGTCGCCCTAGAACCCTTCGAGGATATCTCGTTCGTTGGGCCCGTTCGCGTTCACCTCGAGGTGCAGGCCACCGATGGCCTCCTCCACCTCGTCGGCGAAGCGGCGGGCACGGTGGGCGCTGCGTGCGTGGGGTGCCTGGAAGAGGTGGAGCGACCGATGGTGGTCGCGATCGACGAGCGCATCAACCCGCACGTCGGCCGCGAGGACGACCCCTTCGGCGAAGGAAACGTCCTTCTCGGCGGGCGATTGGATATCGCCGATCTAGCGCAGCAGGTGCTGCTCGGTGCGCTTCCGATGCGGATGCGCTGCTCCGAAGAGTGCCGCGGGCTTTGCGGGCTCTGCGGAACGAACAAGAACTCGGGCGCATGCTCGTGCGAAACTGGAGATAAACGTGGCGAACTTAAAATGGAAAACCCCTCGCAGCAAGACGCGTAGCCGTCGCGCCGCGAACTGGAAACTCAATCCCGTGACGACGACGGCCTGCTCGCAGTGCCGCCAGCCGAAGCGTCCGCATTTCATCTGCGAACATTGCGGTACCTACGATGGGCGCACCGTGGTTGAAGTCCGCGACGAACACGCCGGCCACACGCACGACTAAGTGTCGTTGACCGGAGTTCGGATCGCGGGCGTCGGGCATTACGCGCCCGAGCGCGTCGTAACGAACGAAGATTTCGCTCGTTGGCTCGATACCTCCGACGAATGGATCGTCTCGCGCACCGGAATGAAGCGGCGCCATTGGGTCGCCCCCGGTGAAGCGACGAGCGATCTCGCCGTCGCTGCCGGGCGCAAAGCGCTCGCGCATGCCGGGCTCGAGGCGAGCGATATCGATTGCTTTATCGTCGCCACCGTCACCCCCGATTACAGTTTTCCGGCGACCGGGTGTATCGTTGCGTCGCGTCTCGGCGGAGTCGATAAACCGGGCTTCGATATCAACATCGCCTGCAGCGGATTCATTTACGGTCTCACCACGGCATCGGCGTTAATTCGCGGCGGCGTCTACAAGCGGATCTTGCTGATCGGCGCCGAGACGTTGACCTCGATTACCAATTACGAAGACCGCGGGTCGGCGATTCTCTTCGGCGACGGCGCCGGCGCCGTCGTTTTAGAAGCCTCCGAAAAAGATTCGTTTCTCTCCTCGGAGCTCGGTTCCGACGGCAGCCGCCCGGAACTGTTGTTCGTTGAAGCGGGCGGCTCGCGCAACCCCATCGACGCCGAGAAACTCGCCGAGCGCAAAAACTTTCTTTCGATGCAAGGGCGCGAAGTCTTCAAGTTCGCCGTGACGAAAATGATCGCCGCGACCGACGTCGCGCTGAAAAAAGCGAATCTCACGCGCGGCGATTTGGATCTGCTCATCCCGCACCAAGCAAATAAACGCATCGTCGACGCGGCGGCCAAATATCTCGAGATGGGCCCCGACCGTGTCGTCATCAACATTCACGAATACGGAAATACCTCCGCGGCATCGATCCCGATCGCACTCTCCGAAGCGGTTGCAGCGGGGCGCGTCCACGATAACGACGTGATCGTCTTCGTCGCGTTCGGTGGCGGCCTCTCGTGGGGCGCGGTGACGTGGCGGTGGTCGGCGTGAGCGGTATGCGCATCGGCGCGATTTTCCCGGGACAGGGTTCGCAGACGCTCGGCATGGGCGTCGATGCGGCGCAACGCTACCCCGTCGCCGCCGAACTCTTCGAGCGCGCGCGCGCGATTCTCGGCTACGATCTTTTGGCGCTGCAACGCGAAGGGCCCGAAGAGCGCCTGCGCGAGACGCAGTATAGCCAGCCGGCGATTTTCGTCACCAATCTCGCGCTCGCGTACGCCGTCGACGGGCTCGCAGAACAGCTCGTTGCGAGCGCCGGGCACTCGTTTGCGGAATTTTGTAGTTTGGTCATCGCGGGTGCGCTTTCGTTCGAAGATGCGTTGCGCGTCGTCGACGAACGCGGAAAAGCGATGAGCGAGGCCGCGGCGGCGGCACCGGGCGGTATGTCGGCGATTCTCGGGCTCGATGCGGCCGCCGTCCGTGCGGTGACCGAAGCGACCCAAAAACGCACCGGGCTGCGCGTCTCGCCCGCGAATTTCAACGCGCCGGCGCAGATCGTCATCTCCGGCGATCTCGATGCCGTTCTCGCTGCGGGAGAAGAAGCGCTCGCCGCAGGTGCGAAACGCGTCGTGCCGCTCAACGTTTCGGGTGCGTGGCACTCGGCGTTGATGGAACCTGCCGTCGTGCGCTTTCGGCGTGCCGTCGACGCCGCGCCGTTTACGATGCCCGAGCGCATCGAGGTGATCTCCAACGTCGATGCGCAGCCCTATCGCAGCGCCGATGGAATGCGTGCGAATCTCGTCGATTCGATCGTCCACGAAGTGCGTTGGCACGAAACGGCGATCCGTCTCTTAGCCTGCGAACTCGACCTCGTCGTCGAATTCGGGGCGAGTGCGGTGCTCGCGCCGATGATGAAGCGCGTCCCGAATGCACCCGAGGTGCTCGCCGTCTCCGATGCCGCCGGCATCGAACGGCTCGAAGCGCGCTTGCTCGCCGGAGTGAACGCATGATCTTCGCGGAACGGAGCGCGATCGTTACCGGAGCGAGCCGCGGCATCGGCCGTGCGATCGCCGTCGATCTCGTTCGGCAGGGCGCCGACTGCGCGCTCGTCGGGCGCGACGTTGCGGCGCTCGAAGAGAGTGCAGCCGCCTGTCGCTCCGCGCGTGCCGATGCACGCATCGAAATTCTCGTCGCCGACGTCGCCGACGCTGCGTCGGTCGATGCGGCCGTGCTGCGCGCGCACGAAGCATTCGGGCGGATCGATTTCGCCGTGGCGAACGCCGGGCAATCGATCGACGCATTATTGATGCGCATGAAGCCCGAACAACTCGACCATCTTCTCGACGTGAACGTGAAGTCCGCGTTTTATCTCTGTGCGGCGGTGAGCCGCCCGATGATGAAACAGCGCTCCGGAAGCATCGTCTTGCTTAGCAGCATCGTCGGGATCACCGGCAATGCAGGGCAGAGCGCCTATGCCGCCTCGAAGGGGGCGATCCTCGCGCTGGGCAGTTCGCTCGCCAAGGAGTTGGGTTCGCGGAATATCCGCGTCAATAGTGTCGCTCCGGGCCTGATCGAGACGGCGATGACCGCCTCGATGCCGGCAGCGTACCGCGAAGCGTTGATCGCCAAAACGGCGCTCGGGCGCGCGGGAACCCCGGAGGATGTTGCCGGGGTGGTGTCGTTTCTCTGCTCCGATGCATCGCGCTACGTTACGGGGCAGTGTATCGTCGTTGACGGCGGCATCGTCACCTAAATCCGAATCACCGTACTACAAGGAGAATCATGTCCAGCAGCACCTTCGATCGCGTTAAGAAAGTCATCGTCGAACAACTCGGCGTTCAGGAGTCAGAAGTGACGCCGGAAGCCTCGATCACCGACGATCTCGGTGCCGATTCACTCGACCAGGTGGAATTGGTGATGGCGTTCGAGACCGAGTTCAATATCAGCATCCCCGACGAAGAGTCGGAGAAGATCAAAACCGTCGGTGATGCCGTTGCACGCATCGACGAGGCCACGGCGAAGGCCTAGACCGGCACCACCGACGTGTTCGAACAGCTCAGCGATCGTTTAGGCGCGGTATTCTCGCGCCTGACGGGTCGCGGCCGGCTCAGCGAGAGCGACGTTACCGAGGCGCTACGCGAAGTTCGCGTGGCGCTCTTGGAGGCGGACGTCTCGCTTGCGTCGGCAAAGGCGTTCGTCGCGCGGGTCAAAGAGCGCGCGCTCGGCGCCGATATCCTCGCGTCGCTGACGCCGGGGCAGACGATCGTTTCGATCTGCCACGAGGAATTGGTGGCGCTGCTCGGCGGTGCCGAGGCGCGCCTGCAATTCAGCGACGCACCGCCCTCGACGATCCTTCTCGTCGGGCTGCAGGGCTCCGGTAAAACGACGCACGCCGGAAAACTTGCGTTGCGGCTCAAAGAGCAAGGGCGACGCAGCTTGCTCGTCGCCGCCGATATCTATCGTCCCGCGGCGATCGCGCAGTTGCAGCGGCTCGGAGAGCAGATCGATCTCCCCGTCTTCGAACGGGGAACCGCCGATCCCGTCGAGACCGCACGCCTCGGCGTCGCCGAAGCGAAGCGGCTCGGCATTTCGACCGTCATCATCGACACGGCTGGTCGGCTGCAGATCGACGATGCGCTCATGTCCGAACTCGAACGCATCAAGAGCGCCACGCAACCGCGCGAAATTCTTTTCGTCGCCGATGCGATGACCGGGCAAGAGGCGGCCAACGTCGCCGACGGTTTCCACCGGCGGCTCGGCCTCACCGGCATCGTGCTGACGAAGATGGACGGGGACACGCGCGGCGGCGCGGCGCTCTCGATCTTCGAACGCACCGGCGCGCCGATTAAATTCATCGGCGTCGGGGAGAAACTCTCGGCGCTCGAACCATTTTATCCCGATCGCTTAGCCTCGCGCATTCTCGGAATGGGCGACGTGCTGACGCTGATCGAAAAGACGCGCGGTATTTATACCGAGGAGCAGGCGAAATCGCTCGAGCAAAAGATGCGCAGCGCGCAATTCTCGCTCGACGACTTTCTCGACCAGCTCCGACAGGTCCGTAAGATGGGGCCGATGGGCGATCTCTTAAAAATGATCCCCGGGATGTCGCGCGCGCTCCCAAAGAATTTTGAACTTCCGGAGACGGAGCTCAAAAAAACCGAGGCGATCATCTGCTCGATGACGCGGCAAGAACGGCGTATGCCGCAGATCCTCAATGGATCTCGGCGCAAGCGTATCGCTCTTGGCTCAGGCACGCAGGTCGCCGATGTCAACCGCCTGATCAAACAGTTCGATCAGGCAAAATCGCTCATGAAGCAATTCGGGGGCAAACGCCGCCCGCAGATTGCTCGTGGCTCATTCCGATAGGAGAAGCATGGTTAAGATCAGGTTGCGCCGCATGGGCGCAAAGAAACAGCCCACGTACCGTTTTATCGTTGCCGATTCGCGCTCGCCGCGCGACGGAAAGTTCATCGAGATCCTCGGGCATTACAACCCGCGGACCGAACCGAAAACCGTCGAGATCGACGAGGCGAAAGTGAAAGAGTGGATGGGCAAGGGCGCCCAACCCTCCGAGACCGTCCGCCGTTTGCTCTCGGCGCGCGGCATCATGGATGCAGGCCCCGCACCGACGGCCAAACGCAAGCCGAAGAAGGCGGCGAGCGAGAGCTAGCGTGAGCGCATTCGACGACGAGTTCGGTCTCTTTAGTGAAGAGACCGGAGAGGAAGAACGTCGCGCAACGCTCGGTGGTCGGCGCGTTTCAGGGCAACGCCCGGCCGGTGATATCGAACGCGAACAACAACCCGATCGTCCCGCCGCCTCGTCCGCTCCGCGCGGACGTACGCGGCGCGATGCTCCAGCACGCCCCGCAGCGCCGCGCGAACGCACGCCGCGAACCGGCGACCCGTACGCCGGGCAGCGACGCGCGCAGGGGATTCTCGATTTCCTGGCACGCAAACTCGTGAGTAAACCCGATGCGGTCGAGGTCGATCTCTTTCTCGATGAAACGGGACAACCGACGATTGAAGTCGTGGTCGATCGTGAAGATCTCGGCAAAGTCGTCGGGCGGAGCGGGCGCGTCGCGCATGCATTGCGCACCATCGCGCGTGCCTCCGCCGAGGATCGGATCACCGTCGATATCCTCGATCGCGAAGAGGCCGAGGGTGAACCGGAAGCCTGAGCGTATCCCGCTCGCGCGCCTCGCCGGAGCGTTCGGCGTCCATGGAGAGATCAAGTGCGACCCGTCTCATGCGGGTCGCACGCTCTTTGTTCCGGGCGCGCGTTTTTCGATGGAGCACGAGAACGAGGTGCGCGACGTCGTCGTCACCGGCGTGCGCGAACATAAGGGCCGATTGCTCGTTCGTCTGGAGGGCGTCGAGAGCGTCGAAGCAGCGCAGGCGCTCAACGGTGCGGAATTAACCGTCGAACGCGAGCGCATAGAACTCGGCCCCGACGAGTATCTCGACGACGATCTCGTCGGTTTAGAACTCCGCGGTATCGATGGGCGGATCTACGGCAAGGTCGAGCGCGTCGAACACTGGCCGAGCAGCGATATGCTCGTCGTCGCGGGGCGCATGGTGCCGATGGTGCGAGCGATCGTTCGCAGTATCGATCTCGGCACCGGTATCGTCACCGTCGATCCGCCGATCGGCTTGCTCGACGGCGACGAGGCTTAACGATTGTCGGGGTGCAGCTCGACGTAATCGTCGACGGCTTTTCGAATCGCCGTCGGGGTATCGCCGGCGTCGGCGTGCCCGTGGTAGAGCAGCGCTCCGAAGCAGGCATAGGCTTTCAGATAGAATCGGCTGCTGCCGCGATGCATGAAATGCCCGGGGATCACCTCAAGCGTTCCGGTAAGGATCGTCGCATCGCGATCGGTTCCGCAGATCGTGTTGGCGGTCGCGGCCATCGCGCCGGGGGGCGCCGCAACGATCGAGGTGTGAAAATGCTTGCGCAGATCGGCGGCGAGAAGGTCGGTCGAGGTCGTGAGCACGCCGCCCGGAGCGTTTCCGCCGATACGCACCACCAGCGCGCGCCGCGAGGGTTTCGGCTCCGGTGTCGGTGAGGCGGCTGCGACCGTCGGTCGTTTGCCGAAGATATGTCCGAGTACGCCGGAGATTCCGGAGATTTTAATCGAGGCCGCCTGCCCCGCCGGGCCGGTCGCCGTTGGTGCCGGGGTGTTCGATGGCGCACTCGGTTGATAGTCGCGCCCGACGCCTGCGTCGGCAAGAATCGCGCTTCGCGCGTCGAGGGCGAGCGCCCCTGCGTCGCTCACCGAGAAGACCTGCGCCGTCTTCGAATAGATAATCACGCCGTTCGTAACGCTGACGACCTGTTCGAGCACGGAGACGCCCTGGCCGATCGGCGTGAGGTAGCCGGCGACATAATACCCGGCGCCGAGTTTGGCGGCAGTCTCGGGATAGAGTTTGGGCGCGGTCACAGGCGGCGTCGGCAGGACATCGAGCCCGCCGCTCGCCTGGAACGCATGCGCGAAGATCGTGGCGACGGTCTCACCCGCCTTCTCCGGAAGGCCGCTTGAGGTTGCCGTGAAGGGATAGACGATTACCTTCGGGCCGCTGGGGACCGGCGTACCGGTCGGTGTCGCTTTCGGAGCGGGGGTCGCCTTCGTTGCGGCCGGTGCGGTGACCGTGCGTGGGGCGGCCACGGCGGTGAGGGCACAGAGGGCGAGCATCGAGAGTAAGAGTCGTCGCACGGACGGTCCTTTCGGGGGTTCGAAAACGTGCGGCCGTTAGCCGCTTATGGAATCAACGAAGCCGGCGAGGTGAACGTTCGTCGCCTCGGGGCCTTCGAGCATCGCAAGGTGCCCGAGGCCCGGTAATACTTCGACGCGCGCCCCGGCAATCCGGTCGGCGAGAAAGCTTGAGCGATCCGGGGGGGTCATCACATCGCGTTCGCCGACGAGCATGAGGGCGGGAACGGCGATCGCTCCGAGCCGCTCGCGCGCGTCGAAGGCGTCGCAGGCGCGGAAATCGGCGAGGCGCTGCGCGGGCGCGACCGATTCAAATTGTGCGATCATCGCCGCACGCGTCTGCGCGGTGGGCTCGGCGAACATCGCATCGGCGAGCGTGGCGAGCACCGCCGCATCGCCGAGCCGTAGCGCTTCGAGAATCGCCGGCGCCACGCGTAATTTCGCGCCGCTGCCGATCGTCACCAAGCCTGCGAGCGGAAGCGTGCCGCGAATCGCAATCTCCAGCGCGATCGCGCCCCCCATCGAACTGCCGCAGAGCACGACATCGCGCCATCCTTCGGCGCGGATGCGCGCTTCGACGGCATCGGCGAAGCCCGCAATATCCTCGGCGCTTCCCGGTTCGCCATGCCCGGGCAGTGCGATTGCGATCGCGCCCGGGAACGCCGAGAGTTGATGGGTGAATACCGCAGGCGTGCAGGCGGCACCGTGAATGAATACCAGCGTCACGAAGAGATCTCCATACGGCGTGCTTCGACGGCGGCATTGAGCGCACCACCGAAAAGAAAAATCGAACCGATCAGATAGAACCAGAGTAGCAGGACGATCGGCGCGGTGAGTGCTCCATAGATCGCCGTATAGTTCATATGCAGCGTATAAATCGTAAATGCGTACTGGACTAACGGCCAGAGAGTGGCGCAGAGGATCGCTCCCGGCAGCGCGGTCCTCCATGGAACGTCGCGATTGGGGAGCAGGCGATAGAGAAAGAGCGAAGCGGCAAAAACGAGCGCGAGCGAGATCGCGTAGGCGGCGAGATGCAGCATGTCGCGGCGGTCGGGAATGTGCGCCATCGCAAACGCGACCGAGAAGAGCACCGGCAGCACGAGCGCGACGAGTAACGCGAGGCCGAGAATCGGCAGTGCAACGACGGCGACGGCGATATGCGCGACGAGCGGGCGCCGTTCGTCGACCTTCATCGTGCGGTCGAGCGCGAAGGCGAGTGACATAAAGAGATTTTTCGCCGACCAGACGAGCACGACCAATGCGATGATGCTGGTGATGCCGCGCCCGTAATAATAGGCGCTGAGGTTCGCCGCGACCACGTTGTGAAGCGCCGGGGCGAGTTCGTCGAAGAAGGCGAGCACGCGTCCGCGGCCGTTGTGGATGAAGATCGAGACGCCCCCGATCGCGAGGACGACGAGTGGGAAGAGCGAGAAGAGCGCGTTAAAGGCGACCGCCTGGGCGGCGAACGCGCAGCCCTCGGATGAGAAACGCGCACCGGCATTCCTGAAGACCGCAAAGATTCGCGCCATCGCGTGCGGTATATCGCCGTATCGTGCCGTTTCTCCCACCGACGCGCGTGCTCCGCGACGGAGCGCCCATCCACTCCTATCGTCCGCTGGTGCTGCGGAGCGGGCACTTCTATGCGCCGGCGTGGCCGGTCGTGGCGGCGTTCGTCGACCGCATCATCCGCGTCGGGAACCGGCTCTTTATCTACCGCAGCGGGCGCTGCGTGGTGATCCGGGTGCCGCGCTCGGCGCATCGCCCCCTGGGGCAACTCTATCTCCCGCTCGCCTCGACCCTACGCCCCCTCGGCGATAACGTGCGCTACGCCGCAGCGACGCGCACGGTGGAGATTCGCACGCCGCTCGCCGAACTGGCGCGGAGGCTTCCGAAGCAACCCAATCCGCTGCCGCACGTCGTTTTCGCGCCGCGCGTGCCCCCGACGCCGCGCCCCCACTGGAACGGCATCCCGCTCCCGCGCCGGACGCCGCTCCCGGCGATCGCTCCGAGCGCTCCGCCTAACGCGCGAGCGCCGCGAGATCGGCCTTTGCCGCTCCCGTAGCGACGAGTTCGGCGAGCCGGGCGGCGACCGCGTCGACCACCGGCAACGCTCCGTCGTAGGCGGCCCCTTGCATGAGCCCCGCGTCTTTGAGCGCCATCTCCACGCTCCAGGTCGTACTCTCGTCGCCCGCGGCCATCCGCCGCCCGCGCCCCTCGATCTGCCCCTTGGGATCGTAGAAATCGAAGATTTTAAAGCTCTCGGGGCCGGTGAGTCCCTGGGCGGCGCCGATATGCAGCACGTCGGCGATCCCACCGATCACCGCAAGAATCATCGCGTTGCCGAGGAGTTTGTAGATCGCGGCGGCTTCGGTGCGCTCGCCGAGATCGCGAAGCGTCCCGGTCATCGCCGCGAGATGATCGTGCAGGGCGGCGATTTCGCCGCGATCGCCGCTCACCAACATCGAGCCGCTGCCGTCGAGTGCGTTCGGCGGCCCCATAAAGACCGGAGCGTGCAGATAGCGATAGCCCTTCGCATGGAGCGCGCGCGTGCGTTCGGCGACTCGCTGCGGCATGCAGGTCGTGTGGTCGCAGATCGGTACGCGTTTGTCGAGCCGGGGAAGCACGCGTTCGAGCACGCTCTCAACGGCGGCGTCGTCGCTGAGACAGAGGTGGAGAAAGTCGGCGCCGGAGGCGGCATCTTCGGGAAGCGTGCAGATCTCCACGCCGATATCGGCGAGTGCCTGCGCGCGTGCGGCGGTGCGATTCCAGAGCCGCACCGCATACCCGCGCCGGCGAAAAGCCCGAACGAAATTGGAGCCTAAGAGCCCCGCCCCGTAAAATGCGATGGTTTTCATGTGCGTGTGCTTTGCGGCGCCTTTCCGTCGATACCGACGAGGGTACGCGCGAGGACGAACGTGATCCCCTCGCGCTCGAGTTGGGGATAGAGTGCGCGCACCGCAGCGAGCGTCGCAGGGCGCGGGTGACCGATCGCGATCGCGCTGCCGCGTTTCAACGCGATACGCGCGGCGAGCCGCAACTGCGCTTCTACTGCGGGAACGGTGTTCCGGTCGTCGAGAAAGACATCGCGAGCGGCATTCGGCACGCCGTACGCGCGTGCCGTTGTTTGCGCGACCGTCGTCGCGATCGTGCGCGAATCGATAAAAAAGAGTCCGCGCCGACGAAAGACGCGCATCACCGCAGCCATCACGCGGGGATCGGAGGTGGCGCGGCTCCCTTCGTGGTTGTTCGCCCCTTCGGCATAGGGCACCGCATCGATATCGCGGGCGACCTGCGCTTCGATCGTTTCGTCGTTCATCGAGACCATGATTTTGCCGGGGCCTGGATCGAGCGCGGAGATCGGCTGCATCGGTAGGTGGAGCATGATGCCCTTCCCGGCGGCATGCGCTTCATCGGCGATCCGGGTGGTGTACCGCACCTCGGGTAAAACCGCGAGCGTGAGCGGGATCGGCAGCGCGATGTAGCCCCGTTCGATATCGAGCCACTGGCCGCAATCATCGACGATGAGCGCGAGGCGCGCGTGCCCGATCGGTACCGCCGGCGAGATCGTCGCGCGCGGTACCCGGCTGCGGTGTGCTGCGGGCGTCTTCGAGGGCACCGGGCTCGCCGTAACGGTTGGGGCGGGAGGTGCGGCGGCGGTAGCGCTCGGGCGCGGATGGATCGCTACGCGCTCGGGAGCGTGCGGAAATAGGAAGGAGCGCACGAACAAGACTCCAACGATGAGCGCGAGAGCCGCTACCAGCGCGCGAACGGGAGTGATGCGGGGGCGACGGTGCGAACGACGTGGCATACGGCTTCTCTTCGCGCTCGGGCTCCAGCACCCGTTTGCGCCACGCGAGATCTCTCACCGCATTCGTAGCCGTAATGGAGGAATGACCGTGGCTCAAGCCCTCGCGAAACGTCCACCTGGGGTCGGGCGCATCATTGGAGCCGGAATTACCGGCGGGATCATCGTCGATCTCTTTCTCATTCTGACGCGAACCGCGCCGTTTCCCGGCGTCTACATGTTTATAGCGTCGGGTTTGGTTGGTCCGGCGGCATTTTCGTCGCCGGCGTACATCGCGCTCGGCATCGTGCTGCACCTGATCATCTCGATCGTGTGGGCGGCGATCTATGCCACCGTCTTCCTGCGTCTCTTGCCCAAGTTGCAGTGGTGGTTGAATGCCGTGATCTTCGGCGTCGTCGTGATGCTGGGCATGCAGGCCTTGCTGCTCGGGAAACACTTGGAGCCCGCATTTCCGACTGGGACGGAGCTCGTGACGGTGCTGATCGCGCACATCGTGTTTTTCGGTCTTCCGGTCGCCTACATTCTTCGGAACGATCTGTAACTGCGGCGTGACAATCGGGGCGAGCGATACGTTGTTAGCAGCATGAAGGCGCGCATCGCTCTCCTCGTTGGTATTCTCTCGACGCTGCTCTTGGGTGCCTTAGCAGGGCGGGCGCCGCTCGCCGCCGCCGCCGCGGCGGCACCGAGCGCGAGCGCGACGGCGAGCTATCCGCCGATTGGGAATTACGTCGTCCTCTTCGCAAAGATTCGGAGCGTCTTTCGCTCGCATCGGCCGCCGCCGCCCTACGAAACCGACGAACTCTTTCGCAAGCAGATGACCGACTACGGGTATCCCGACTACGATAACACCTATCAAGTCGATTATTGGTGCCGCACCTCCGATCGCGCCTGTTTGAAGCGCAAGCTCTACCATCTCGGGGCAATCGGCCGCATGCGCTTCGAACGCGCTGCATTCAACGAAGATTACGATCCCGGCCCGCCGACTGCGGATATCTTTCAGCGCGCTCCCGCGACGCCGCGCCCGAAGTCTTTCAGACCGACTCCGGAGCCTTCGTATACGCCGCTGCCCACGATTATCGTGGTGAAGGCGCTCTACGATCCCGACTACGAAATCATCGACGTCACGCGCGAAGGTGGGCTGCTCGACGTACGGGTGAAGCCGCGCCGCACGCCGATGCGCAATCGTCTTCGCGAGCTTTGGGTCGATGCGCGGACGTTGGAGATTGAGAAATTCACCGCGACCGATCGCCTTTTCGTCACCGGAGGCGCTGCGACGCAGATCTACCCGGTGCTCTTTACGTGCACGATGGGGCGAGCCGACGGGTATCCGGTGATCACGCACATCGATGGTCGCGTCGGCGGCGGCTATGAAGACGACGGGAAACACGTCGTCTACGATTTCAAGAAGATTCGCTTCCCGAAGACGTTACCGTCGTGGTATTTCAACCCGCGCGACTACGGCAGCCATCTCGACGAGGCGCCGCTCACCGGCGATCGGGGGTGAGCGTGCGCGACGTGGTTGGGAAAGGCTTGCTGCAGCGCGCGTAGGTTTGGTGGTACGATTCCGCGCGATAGAAGTGTCGCAACAGGGCGAGCTGCGTCACGATCGGCTTTGAGAAGCGGTGCGCTAACGCTCTCGGCGGCTTCAAGAAGGATGGCTCGCGACTGGGACTGGAGCATGCTTGCCGAGATCTACCGGAGGTCGTAGAAGAGGGCGAGCGGCAAGCCGAGAAGCACGACAAAGAGGAATGCCCCAAGGGGCCATCCGTTCTTTACACGTTTTTAGAGGGATTTTTGCAGGTTTTCCTCCACGACGGCGAAGTTCTGCGGGGGCAAGGAACGTTCATCTACCTTGCGCCATATATACCCCAGCATAAGATCGGAGGCCCTGGCTGCCGGAGCGTCCTATCGTTCAGGTCGGCGGAACCGAAGAAGATCGTACTGCCCTCAGTGCGTTGCTTCGCGGTGCCGCCCTGCCCGCCCCCATAGCGCTCGGAGCGGAAGAAGCGATCGCGGCAATCGAAGCGCGCGAGGTCGAGATCGTTCTACTCGACGTGACCCAGCGCAGCGCCGAGGTCTTCGCCGTTCTGAAAGCCGCGATCCCGGGCACGCGTGGGCGGGGACGCGCCGAGGTGATCGTCACCGGGCCGGCGAGCGTCGGAGACCGCCTGCAAGCCTGCCTCGCGCGCGGGGCTGCCGATTACCTGTTCACGCCCTTCGACACCGCGAATCCGCTGCTCGTCGTGCGCCGCTTCGAAGCGATGATCGGCCGCATCCGCCAGCGCGAGGCGACCGTGCGCATTTCCACGACTCGAACGAAGGACGAGTCGGTGTTGCTGCAGCTGCACAACGACGCGTCGCGCCGGTTCGTACCGCGCGAATTTCTCGATCTGCTCGGACGCGAATCGCTGGCCGACGTTCAGCTCGGCGACCATATCTCCGGCACGATGACCGTGCTGTTTAGCGACATACGTGATTTCACGAAGCTCTCCGAGGCACTGACGCCGACCGAGAACTTTCAGTTTCTCAATTCGTACCTCAAGAACGTTACGCCGATCATTCGGACGCACCACGGGTTTATCGACAAGTATATCGGCGACGCCATTATGGCGCTCTTCCCCGATAAGGCGGTCGATGCGCTCGAGGCCGCAGTGGCGCTGCTGCGCCAAGTCGGCATCTATAATACCGGGCGCAAGAGCGCGGGATACGTTCCGATTCGCATCGGTATCGGGCTCCATCGCGGCGACGTGATCCTCGGCACGATCGGCGAGGAGCGCCGGATGGAGACGACGGTGATCGCCGATGCGGTGAACGTCGCCTCGCGCATGGAGGGGCTGACGAAGATTTTCGGCGTCGATCTTTTAGTGAGCGGCGGCGTCGTAGACGCATTGCCGAAGGGGCACGGCATTCCGCTGCGCCACCTCGGCGCGGTGAAAGCGAAAGGCAAGACGCAGAGCGTCGAAATCTACGAATGCTACAGCAACGATCCGCCGCAACTGCTCGCACACAAAGAGGAGACGCGCCCGCTCTTTAGCCAGGCGATGAGTGAATACCGGAAAGGGATGTTCCTTACCGCCGGCAAGATGTTCGCGCGGGTCGCAGAGCTGAACAAATTCGATGCGCCGGCGGCCTATTATCGCGATGCCTGTTCGCTTTCGATCGTGCGCCCGCGGAGCGCCGAGCCGTGGGACGGCGCCGAAGTAATGGAAGTCAAGTAAGGCGTTCGAAAGCCTAGAGGCACCTAAACAGCTGACCGGTAGAAGCCACTGGAAGGGTTATCGACGGCGCAAAGCCCGGCGGATACCTCTCCATCCACCGCACATCCAGCGAGGTAAAGGGTTCGGCGAGCAACGGGTTTCGGGTGAATCTGGGACATCCCCGGAAAACACTTAATCGGAAGCGAAGGAAGGTTGTCTGGTCGCTATCTATTCTGACGGCGGTCGCAAAGGCAGAGAAACCGAACTTTTCAGCGTGGACGGTGTAGACGTCCGGCGGTAGCGTTAGGCATACGAAGAATCCACGTTTATCGGTGAATGTCGTGCATGATTGGCTCGGTGAGCGGGCGATTACGAGGGCCTCTGCGACCGGTCGCCCCATTGCGTCGCGCACGTAGCCGCTCATGGCACCGGTGGTCCCCGCAAGACACGTAGCGCAATTCAATAACGCGAGGAACAGTGTGAGCGCAGCCGTTTTCATGTCTATTGCTGGATCGCTGCCTCCCAGTCATCATATTTCCCATTGTAGCGATCAGCTAGAGAGGTCGGACCGAGTTTCGGGTAAATTGGCCGGCGCCCTCGCATAAGCGGGGCATGGAACCAGGAGCGGCGTAGCTCCGGATTATCAACATCCAAAGGAGACTACGCCGTGAAGAAATCTTACCCCAACGTCGCCCATCTTGCCAATGCCCAGGTCGATCGAATTGCCGAACTCGAAGCGCTCTGCCGGTCGAAGATCGGAGAGGTGCTGCAAGCCTACCTCGATAGCGAAGCCGATGAGTTGGTCCAGCGCGCGCGCTACGCGCGGGCCGCGGGCGGAATGCCAACGCTGTACCGCAACGGGCACGACCCCGAACGGTCGGTCATCACCGGTGCCGGCGCGATCTCGATTCGCCGTCCACGCCTGCGTGGCGCACCGTTTGAATCGGCGGTCTTACCCAAGCACGCCCGCCGTCTGCCAAGCTTGGATCGGACGTTTCACAAGCTCTGGCTCGAAGGGCTCTCGCAGCGCGATTTCGAGCCGGCACTGCGCGCGCTGCTCGGTGAAAGCGCACCGCTCTCGGCATCGACGATTGCACGCGTCAACGGGCAGTTCCGCTCCGAGTTCGATGCCTGGAAATCGCGCCGACTCGATCACGAACACTACGTGTACGTGTGGGCTGATGGCGTGCATCTCGGCGTTGGACCCGCCGACGAGCGGCGCGTGATCCTCGTGGTGATCGGCGCCGATGCCCAAGGCGAAAAACACCTCGTTGCCCTCGACGAGGCGATGAGCGAAAGCGAGGTGAGTTGGCAAGAGATCCTCCACGATCTCAAATCACGCGGCCTGCGCGCGCCGTGCTTGGCCGTCGCCGACGGCGCAAACGGTTTTTGGGCTGCGCTAGCGGCCGAGTATCCAGAGGCGGCCCAGCAGCGGTGCTGGTTGCATAAGATTCGCAACGTCCTCGACAAGGTTCCCGAGAAGCTCAAGCCCGACGTGCATCGCCAATTGCGCGAGATCTACACCGCTCTCACGCGTGGCGAAGCGACGAGTAAGATCGAATCGCTCGCGCTATCGTTGTCGAAGGACTACCCAAAGGCAGCAGCCTGCGTTCGCGACGACATCGATCGCATGCTCGCCTATTTCGCGTTTCCGAAAGCAAGTTGGAAGAGCCTGCGCACGAGCAACCCCATCGAATCCGTCTTCTCAAGCGTTCGCATCCGCACGAATGTGGCGAAGCGATTGCGTAGCGGCGCCTCGGCACTCTATCTCGTATTCAAACTCATCGAACGGCTGTCGATGACATGGAGGCGAATCGACGGCTATAAAACAATCGCACTTGCACAAGAGAAAGCCGCATGAGATAATGTGCTCAACGGACTACGCCGCTCCGCACGTTTACCCGAAATTCGGCGCGACCTCCGGCGAATCTTCCCGGAGCGCGTTTTCGGCAGGTCGGCGACGAATTCAATTTCCCGCGGATATTTGTAGGGAGCGGTGACCCGCTTGCAATGCTCCTGT
>JAJYMV010000181.1:0-4485 GCA_021786705.1 bacterium | reverse complement strand
GATAATGTGCTCAACGGACTACGCCGCTCCGCACGTTTACCCGAAATTCGGCGCGACCTCTCAGCTAGAGCCGCCATGGTCGTTGCGGCGCTGTGAATCGTCGTTAGTGTCGGAATCGCAGTTAGGTGTGAAACGACGAAAAAGCGATCCTCGGTTGCGCCGCCCGGGAGCTTACCAATCGGCGCGTTAACTTTAGTGTGAAATCCGAGTCCGGCGAGTTCGGTCGCTGTTGCGATAGCGTCAATCTGCGATGGAATGTAAAGGTGGAAGGAGATGTCGGTACGCTTGGAAAGATCGGATCCGTTGCTTCTTAGTTGTTCGAGCACGCGCTCATCGGCGAGGGCTGCGAGGTTCCGTGTTACCCGGCGGCGGCCATTTGCATCCACTACTTCCATCTCGAGTGTTTGCGTCCGCGCCAACAACCACATTCCGTCAACTCGCCGCCAAGTATCGATCGACAGTGCCTGAAGCATTCTTGGCATTGTTCGGGGTGCATCCGGCGCGCAGGTCATCGCATAATGCTGCAGCACGGTCGCCTTATCGGGATCGGGACCGGGAGTGGACGTTATTTCAGCGAGGGTCGTTGCTACAATTCGCTTCGATCGGTCGATCTCCAACCGAGTTACCGCCTCGATCATCGCGCCCGAAAAAGTGGTGCGCCCGCGGATGTCCCTACTTACGAAGCCGTCGGCGAGGATCGCTGCCATGGCTTCACGATCGCCAGCCGCCATGGCTGCGCGCATGTCCAAGTAGCGTTGGTCTAAGGTGTCGCGTAAGGGGTGATCGCATGGCACAAACGACCGGCTAGAGAGCGTCGGCGAGCTCTGCTTCGCATCTCTTCGAAAGAAGGCTTTAATCCAGCTAAACAACGCTCTCTCGTCTTTCATCGTTTTTCATCTGGGCATTCCGCTCAGGGTAGGCCGATCTAAGTCTTTCGATGTCCTCTACCGTCCGCGCTATTTCTTCGGGCCTGCATCGATATTCGAATTCAATCACTGGGCCAAGGGCGGGGTGTAGGTCTAGGCGTGCCAGGACGTCCACCCAGCTCTCCGATCGCGATATGAGCAGTTCGATGTAGGGTTCCAAAAGCTCGAACGTGCGCTCCGTCTCGGTCTCCGAGGCATAGACCAGTTGAAGAATCTCGGAGAGCTCGCGAACTTCCCTCGTGAGGAGCGAGGCTTCGACAGAGTGTTTGATACCGGCATGCAAAGTTATATTGCATCTGAGCCAGTTTGCATCGTGCCAGTCGCCGCGAGCCGCTTCCTCGGGTCGCTCATAAGCGAAACTATCGAAGCGCAGCGTGTTGCCGCTTCTGTCAATGATAGTAAAGGCAAGATCACCCGACATGATAGAGAGCGAGACTTTAGCAACGCCCTCCACCGTTCCTATCTTTCAACACGTCTCTCTCATTGCGCCCTTTTCCCGCTAGACGTGCGCCAGGAGACGGGCTCCCCGAGCCCGCCCTCCCGGAGCGAGATCAACACCATGGTAGTACGCCGTGACCGTCACGGTTCTCGGTACTCTGTACGACGCATGCGCAGTACGGCGGGGATTCGAACCCCAAGAGCCGCGTTGGCTCACCGAGACATGTTGTTAGGGCCAACATAAGCCCGGTGTTCGCTTCTCGATCCGGTACCAACCCGTCTCCTAGTCCTGTAGATCGATCGTCCAGTTCGCCTCCTGGATGGAAGCGTCAAGGAGCCGATGCCTCTGCGCGAGCTCGTCGGCGCGCTTCAGCAATGCCGAAGTATCGACCGTTCTAATCAAGCGAAGTTCCGAGCGCAGAAATCGCGCCGGAGGTTCTGACGCGGCCTTCGCAATCGACCGGAGGCTGTTGCGTAACGCCAGATCCCGATCGCGCTCGGCGAGGGCGTCCGAAACCAGCGCGCCGTTAGGAAGACGCGTTGCAACGTTCGTGCGATTGATACGCTGAATCAGCGACGTCGTCTCGACCGTGAGACGTTCGATCTCCGCGATGAGTTCGTTGGGGTCGGCCGCAGGCTCCGTTCCCTCCTGAACGTGTGCATTCTGAACTGCACGCTGACTGAGTTCCTCAATCCGGCGCAGGCTATCCGAGCGCAGCTTTAGCGCTTCACCAAGCTTCATGGTCATGTACCTCCTTTCGAAATACAAGGATGCTTGTGCTGTCTCTTCGAGACGATGTAAAAAGGGGTCGAGCATCTCTGCTCGACCCCCTTTCGGGAATCAGAAATACAGATAGCTCTACGTGGTGCGGGTCTCCGCACCGAAATTCAGCGAGCATGCGAGGGCTCGTCCCGGCATCTGCCAGGATTTATCGGAGCCTTGTATTTGGGTCGAAGTAAATCGCGTCATTTCGCATTCAGCTTAGCATGGCGTGTCAAGATTAGTTATTTGACACAATTGAAATCGCTTGACGGGGCATGTTACTCTGCTGTGATCATGCGAAATACGATTGTCGATCGGATCGGACGCCCCTGTAGCGCGAATACATTCGCGCTGGGTACTCCGTTTACTCAAAATATGGGCCGTCTAGGCTAAGAGCAGCTTATCGTTCGGGCTTCCCACGAGAGGATCGAGCGATTGCGCTCGATCCTCTCGGTTTGTTTTATGTGGCGGAACGTAGCTGAGTTGGTTCAAGCGCCCGACTGAAAATTGGGAGCACGCCGGTTCGATTCCGGCCGTTCCGGTAATGCGCCGTAGCGTAATTGGTAGCGCACCCCGTTGTTACCGGGGATGGTGCTGGTTTGAATCCAGCCGTCGCAAAAATGCGGATCCGGGATCCGAGGCCCCATTTGCCTGCGGAATATTCTGAAGTCTACCGGTTTCGCAGCAAAGCGGAAGGGACGCCGAGTCGCCTCAAGGCACGAAACCCGTATATGCGGCTTCGTCGTCGGAAAGGTGACCCGATACCGATCTATCCCGATGTTGGCGAATAGCGGATCTCTGATCTAAGCAAGGATGTCCAGTCGGCACTCTTTGATGCGGCGACGAAATCAGTCGGTGTTGCTCGGCTTAACGAGTCGCTAGCGATCATAATCGTCGCTAACCTGCGGACGCTCAACATGATGGAGCACCTCTACGACCAACGGGTCGTCTTTGACAAGGTCAACCCAATCACGCTCAATCCGCCGCTGGAACTAAGCGAACGCGATTTATATGGTGGTGCGTGACTTACGAAGAAGGCCGACGAGCTATCGTCGGCCGCTTTTCGCTTGCGATAGTCCCTTGCTTGGAATCCGCGCACATTGCAGATTACCATGCAGGATAATCCTCGTCCGCGCAGTACCGCCGCTCCATGCAGTTCATCGGTTCCCCATGGCCGACCATCACCGCGGAGTTGCGAAAAGCGAAGACCCGCACGGCGGTGACAGCTTACCTCACCTCGTCCGCCGAGAAAATGTTGCCGCTAAAGGGCAAGCATGACCGCCTCTTTGTTGACGCTTCCCCTGGGACGGTCGCCGCCGGCCTAACGGATCCGAATGTTATAGAACGATTCATGGAGCGTAAGGTCCGATGCTATTCCGTCGAGGGGCTGCACGCGAAGGTGTATCTCGCCGATGGCGTGATGTTCTGCGGTTCTCCGAACGCGACCGCGAACTCGTCGTCTGGGCAACTTGAAGAAGCGTGCGTTCGAGTGAAGAACGCCTCATTGATCTCTGAGTTCGAAGGATGGCTTGCGGCGTTACGATGGGAGCGGATAGACGACGTCCTCCTGGAGCAACTGAAGACCAAGTATAAGCCGCCAAAGTGGCGGCCGGGGCACCGCGGCGCAAAGAAGTCTGCTCAGGCGCAATCTTGGATTACGTGGACGCAGGGTGAGCACGAGTCTGAGGACGTTGACGATTACGTCGAGCGCCTCGCCGAGGCCGAGGGTTTGGATGCCGAAGAAATCTACTACGTCACGACGTCGGCAAACCGCGAACCAGCGCGTCTGTTCAAGGAGGCTAGACGCGGTGACGAAGTCTTCATCATCGATCACGACGATGCGAAGCGTCTCTATGAACCGGTGCGCGTGATCGCCCCGAGCGAAGTCGTCGGTGATAGGCGGGTCCTCGCGCTCGAATGGGGCGAAGACTCCGTCACGTTCAGGAGGCTCCTGCGTGAAGCGCTTGCCGCCGGCATGAATCTGCCCGAAAGCGGGAAAACGGAGCACGCGTTGTCGCGGCAGAAGGCCGCCGCATTGCGCAAGATGTTTCTTCGCGCAACTTGAAGCTTTGACGAAGACGTGACGTACGCGGCTTCCACGTCGTGCATTCAGGACACAAGTAAAAAGCCGACGGTTTTCCGTCGGCTTTTTACTTGTGGGTTCTGGCGATATGTAGCGCCATTGGTTCTAAGTAACGTTATGCGTCTCAACCGTACTGTAAGTAACGAATTACACGTTTCCAAGTGTAAAAGGTTACCACAGCGCCCTAGTGTCCTGAGCCGTAAATGCGTTTACTCTTATTAACTCGCCGGATTATGGTGGACGCGGACTTCTTCCACACGAAGTGCTTGGGATTG
>JAJYMV010000108.1 GCA_021786705.1 bacterium | reverse complement strand
GAAGGGCGATCAGGATCAGCTCGGTAAGGGGCTCGCGCGCCTCGCGCAAGAGGATCCCACGTTCCGCATGCGCACCGACGAAGAGACGCAGCAGACGATTATCGGCGGTATGGGCGAGTTGCATCTCGAGATTATCGTGGATCGTCTCCGTCGCGAATTTAAGGTCGAAGCGAACGTCGGCAAACCGCAGGTCGCCTACAAAGAAGCGATCACCAAAACGGTCGAGAAACAAGGGAAGTTCGTTCGGCAGTCCGGCGGTAAGGGCCAGTACGGCGATATTTGGCTGCGCGTCGAACCGTTGGAGCCCGGTAGCGGCTTCCAGTTCGAATGGAAGATCGTCGGCGGTACCGTTCCGAAGGAGTACCAGAAGGCCGTCATGCAAGGAATCGAGGAGTCCGCGCAGAGCGGCGTCCTGGCCGGATACCCGGTGCTCGATTTCAAGGCGACGGCATTCGACGGTTCCTATCACGATGTCGACTCGTCGGAAATGGCGTTCAAAATCGCCGCTTCGATGGGTTGGAAAGAAGCGAATCGCGCCGCAGGGCCGATTCTGCTCGAACCGATCATGAAGGTCGAAGTGACCACGCCCAAGGATTACATGGGCGCGATCACCGGCGACTTGAACCGCCGTCGCGGCATGATCCAGGCGACCGAGGAAGTCGCCGGTGGAGCGCAGGTCATTTTGGCCCACGTTCCGCTCTCCGAAATGTTCGGTTACGCGACCGATATGCGTTCGGCAACGCAGGGGCGCGCGACGTACACGATGGAATTTTCTCACTACGAAAAGGCGCCCAAGTCGGTCGAAGAAGAGATCGTCGCGAAGGCGGCCGGCAAGAAGACCTCGGCGGCATAAGCTCGAGGCGTTCAATCACCAGGTAACACCGAAAGAGGACAACGCAAAAACACCATGGCTAAAGCAAAGTTCGAGCGTACCAAGCCGCACGTAAACATCGGCACCACCGGTCACGTCGACCACGGCAAGACCACGCTCACGGCAGCGATCACCAACTGTTTGGCGACCGAAGGGCTCGCGCAGAAGCGCGGCGTCGACGAAATCGATAACGCTCCCGAAGAGAAGGAACGCGGTATTACGATTGCGATCTCGCACCAAGAGTACGAGACCGTGAAGCGTCACTACGCCCACGTCGATTGCCCCGGACACGCCGACTACATCAAGAACATGATCACCGGCGCGGCGCAGATGGACGGCGCGATTCTCGTCGTCTCGGCGACCGACGGCCCGATGCCGCAGACGCGCGAGCACATTCTGCTCATGCGTCAGGTCGGCGTGCCGCGCATCGTCGTCTTCCTCAACAAGTGCGACATGGTCGACGATGCCGAGTTGCTCGAGCTCGTCGAGATGGAAGTGCGCGAACTGCTCAGCAAGTACGAGTTCCCGGGCGACGACACCCCGATCATTCGCGGTTCGGCGCTCAAGGCGCTCAACTCCAGCGGTAAGCGCGGCGACCCGGATGCCGATCCAATCTTCAAACTCATGGATACGATCGATGAGTACATCCCGCAGCCTCAGCGCGAAACCGACAAACCGTTCCTGATGCCGGTCGAAGACGTCTTCACGATCACCGGCCGCGGTACGGTCGGCACCGGGCGCGTCGAGCGCGGCCAGGTGAAGGTCGGCGAGGAAGTCGAGATCGTCGGTCTCCAAGAAGAGACCCGCAAAACGACGGTGACGGGCATCGAAATGTTCCGCAAGCTGCTCGACATGGGCATCGCCGGCGACAACATCGGCGTCCTGCTCCGCGGTATCGATCGCAACGATATCGAGCGCGGCCAGGTGCTCGCCAAGCCGGGCTCGATCAAACCGCACAAGAAGTTCAAAGCCGAAGTCTACGTCCTCTCGAAGGACGAAGGCGGCCGTCACACGCCGTTCTTCGGAAACTATCGTCCGCAGTTCTACTTCCGCACCACCGACGTCACCGGAACCATCAAGCTGCCCGAGGGCGTCGAGATGGTGATGCCCGGCGACAACGTGCAGATGGAAGTCGAGCTCATCACGCCGATCGCCTGCGAAGAGGGTCTTCGCTTCGCGATCCGCGAAGGTGGCCGTACCGTCGGCGCAGGCGTCGTCACCTCCGTCTCGGCGTAGGTTCGCCTCCGCCATCCCCTCGCGCGGTTTACGCGCAACCGTTCTTTGTCAACTGAAGGATTCGAAGAGAGATGTCTAAGCAGAAGATTCGTATTCGCCTCAAGGCCTACGACCACCAAGTCCTCGACCAGAGCGCGGAGCGAATCGTCGAGACTGCCAAGCGTACCGGCGCGTTCGTGCGCGGCCCCGTGCCGTTGCCGACCGAGATCAACCGGTACTGCGTGCAGCGTTCGACCAACAACGATAAGAAGTCGCGCGAGCACTTCGAAATGCGGACGCACAAGCGCCTCGTCGATATCCTTCAGGCCTCGCCCAAGACGATGGATGCCCTCATGCATCTCGATCTGCCGGCCGGCGTCGATATCGAGCTCAAAGCGTAGCGTTCGAAGCAAGCGAATCGAAGGCGGCCCGAGAAGCAACTCGGGCCGCCTTTTTGTGCGCGTGCGGCGGCGCGATCGTCGTGATAACGAGGGCCGTGCTCTCCCTGGCGACGGTGGCCTTCGGCCTCCTCGCGGCAGGAGCCTGGAATAAATTTATTGCCGATCTCGTCGGGCAATTTCTGAAGAACGGGAGCGGGGTTTGGGCGGAGCTGCTCTATGCCGTCGTCGTGACGGTGCTCGCGGTGCTCGTCATCGGGCACCTCAACAAACTCGCGCAAAAAGATATCGGCCCGAAGATCTAGGGAGAGCTCCGTCGGCATGCGCGGAGTCGTGCATGCCGACGGAGAATGGGGCGGTCATGTCCCAGCCCCTTCATACTTCACACGCTCGCACCTACACCGGCACGAAACGTCGGATCTTCCACCTGCTCGAACAGATGGGGACCTCGGGCGACCATATTTGGCCGTACGCCTCGCAGCCGTTCATGCGGACCGCGGGGCCGCTGACGCCGGGGCGCACCGAGGCGTGGCACCTCGGGATCCACGCGCGCTTGGATGAGGTGGTTCCGGAGGAGCGCATCGTGTGGCGCTTTCTCAACGAAGGCGTCGACGGTACGCACGGTTTTTATTTGCACACCGAAGGAAAGCAGACGACCGTCGAACATCGGGTCGACGTCGACCTCGCCGAACCCGACGGGCGCCTCCTCTGGCGCCGCGTTGAAGACCAACAATCGCGGGCGATCGAAGGACTCTTTGAAAAGCTCGGTCGCGCTCTCAAACGTTAGAAGTATCGTGAAGCAGCGCCGCATCGGAAAGCACGGGCCGCGCGTCGGCGCGATCGGGTTGGGCTGCATGGGGATGTCGGAGTTTTACGGCCACGGCGACGACGCCGAATCGATCCGAACCATCCACCGCGCGCTCGACCTCGGCGTAACGCTGCTCGACACCGCCGATATGTACGGCCCGTTTACGAACGAGCTGCTCGTCGGGCGAGCGATCGCCGATCGGCGCGAACGCGTCGTGCTGGCGACGAAGTTCGGTATCGTGCGCGATCCGGCGCACCCGGAGCGTCGCTCGATCGACGGAAGCGCCGAGTACGTTCGGCGCGCCTGCGATGCATCGCTGAAGCGCCTCGGGGTCGATTATATCGATCTCTACTATCAGCATCGCGTCGACGCGGAGACGCCGATCGAAGAGAGCGTCGGCGCGATGGCCGAATTGGTACGCGCGGGGAAAGTGCGCTTTATCGGGCTCTCGGAGGCGAGCGCGGCGAATATTCGGCGCGCGCATGCGGTCCACCCGATTGCGGCGCTGCAAAACGAATGGTCGTTATGGTCGCGCGACCTCGAGCGCAACGGTCAGCTCGCAGCGGCGCGCGAACTCGGGATCGCCATCGTCGCCTACAGCCCGCTCGGGCGCGGCTTTCTGAGCGGTGCGATTCGCAGCCCGCAAGATTTCGCGCCGGAGGATTTTCGGCGCACGTCGCCGCGTTTCGTCGGGGCGAATTTCGCCAAAAATCTCGAACTCGTGGATCGCATCGCCGCGATCGCCGAACGTAAACATTGCACGCCGGCGCAGCTCGCGCTCGCGTGGGTACTCGCACAAGGAGGGGATGTCGTGCCGATTCCCGGGACAAAAGCCAGATCGAGGCTGGAAGAGAACCTCGGCTCGTTGCAGGTCGATCTTACGCCCGAGGAGATCGCGGAGATCGAGAGCGCGTTTCCGCTCGATGCCGTTGCAGGAGAACGATACGCCGATATGCGTTTCGTGAATCGTTAATGCCCGACGCGATGGATTTTCTCGGGATCGACGCGCTCCTCGACGACGAGGAGCGGCTCATTCGCGACACGGTGCGGGCGTTCGTGCGCGATCGCATCTCGCCGGATATCGCGCAATGGTTTGAAGAGGGCACGCTGCCGCGCGAGATCGGGCGAGAGCTCGGAGCTTTGGGCCTATTGGGGATGCACCTCCACGGCTACGAGTGTCCCGGCGCGAGCGCCGTCGCGTACGGAATCGCATGCATGGAGCTCGAGGCCGGCGATGCCGGCGTTCGTAGCTTCGCCTCGGTACAAGGATCGTTGGCGATGTTCGCGATCCATCGGTTCGGCAGCGAAGAACAGAAGAACGAATGGCTCCCGGCGATGGCACGCGGAGAAAAAATCGGGTGCTTCGGCCTCACGGAGCCCGATTTCGGCAGCAACCCCGCCGGCATGCGGACGACCGCGCGCCGCGTCGGTTCGGACTGGGCGATCGACGGCACGAAAATGTGGATCACCAACGGCTCGTTCGCCGACGTCGCGATCGTCTGGGCGAATACCGATGAGGGCATTGCAGGCTTCGTCGTGCCGACGACGACGAAGGGCTTCAGCAGCAACGCCATCCACCGCAAGCTCTCGTTACGCGCGAGCGTGACGAGCGAGCTGATTCTCGATAACGTGCGCGTGCCCGATTCAGCGCGCTTGCCGGGCGCGCGCGGGCTCGGCGGCCCGCTCGCGTGTTTGAACGAAGCGCGTTACGGTATTATCTGGGGCGTGATGGGTGCGGCCCGGAGTTGCTACGCGACGGCGTTGGAGTACGCGAAATCGCGCGTGCAGTTCGATCGTCCGATCGCCGGCTTTCAGCTCACCCAGGAAAAACTCGTCAACATGCTGCTGGAGCTCCAGAAGGGGAGTTTGCTCGCGCTCCATCTCGGGCGGATGAAAGATGCCGGGAAGCTCCATCCCACGCAAGTGAGTTTTGGAAAGCTCAATAACGTGCGCGAGGCGCTGACGATCGCGCGCGAAGCGCGTAGCATTCTCGGGGCGAATGGGGTGACGCTGGAATATCCGGTCATTCGCCATATGAACAACCTCGAATCGGTGTTGACCTACGAGGGAACGAGCGAGATCCACCTGCTCGTTATCGGGCAGGCGATCACCGGGCTCGCCGCCTTTTCCTAATCCGAGAGGAAGGAGAACCGGCGATGGCCGTTCGTGAAGTCGCTTTCATTATGTACCCGGTGCGCGAAATGGAGCGATCCCTCGCTTTCTATCGCGACGCGATCGGCCTCGAGCCGGCCGGCCTCGCCTCCGAGGCCTGGAGCGAGTTCGATATCGCCGGCACGACCTTCGGGATCGGAACGTTCGCTCAGCTCGGGAGCCCGGGAAGCGCCGGGGCGCTCGCCCTGGAGATCGACGACCTTCCCGCGATGCGCGCACGCCTCCTCGCTCTGGGGATCGAAGTAAGCGAACCCTACGAGACGCCGATCTGCTGGATCTCGCAGCTTCACGACCCCGACGGCAATACCGTGACCCTCCACCAGCGGAAGGCAACGTAGGCACGCCTACGAGATCCGGACCGCCTCGTAAATGGTGCGGAAGGCCCGGGCGACGTCGGCATCGTTCCAGTTGCCGTTATGGTTATCGAGCATCGAGACGGTAAGCTCGGCGGCGATGCGCTTGAGTTCGATATCTCGATCGGTGGTCGTCGGCATGCTTCATCGTCTCCTCAAGAATGGCGATTTTGGGCTCCGAGCCCCCTTCATACCTTGACGGCGGGGCGGCTCCTCTGTATAGTACCGAGGTTGTGGCGCTAGCGTCGGCCGCGGCTTTCTGTCGCGTGTCGTAAGGAACGAAGAACAATACGCTAGGCACAGTTGTTATAACGCACTTTTAGGACGAGGATACGATGAAGAACATCCTTGGCCGCAAGGTTGGGATGACGAGCGTGTTCACCGAAGACGGCCGGTACGTACCGGTCACGGTGATCGAAGCCGGTCCCTGCACGGTGGTCGAGCGTCGAACCAAAGAGCAACATGGCTACGATGCCGTGGCGCTCGGTTTCGGCGCGATTAAAAAACACCGCGTTACCCGTGCCCTTGCCGGACATTTTAAGAAACAGGGCGTCGAAGCGACGCGCTTTATTCGCGAATTTCGCGAGGGCATCGACGGGCTCGATGTCGGTGCGAGCGTGACCGTTGCGAATTTCGAACCCGGAGATCGCGTCGACGTCGTCGGCATTTCGAAGGGTCACGGATTTTCAGGCGGCATGAAGCGCCATAACTTTAAGGGCGGCAATCAGACCCACGGGTCGATGATCCATCGCCAGCCTGCCAGCAACGGCGATACGAACGCGGGGCACACGCACCGCGGAAGTCGTCGGCCGGGTCATTACGGCGTCGATCGCACCACGCATCAGAATCTCGAGATCGTCCGTGCCGACAGCGAGCGCAACTTGTTGCTCGTTCGCGGCCCGATCCCCGGGCCGAAGAACGCGTTGGTCGTCGTGCGCTCCTCGGTGAAACGTGCGAAGAGCGCGGAGGCAAAAGCATAACGATGGCGCAAGTAATCGACACCAAAGGGAAAGTTCTGCGCGACGAGGCGACCCCGTCGTTTCTCGCCGGCGCGAACGAAGGGAAGGGGCACGTCCTCTACCGCGCCGTCCATCGCGAATTTGCAAATCCGCGCGCCGGGACCGCATCGACTAAGAAGCGCGACGAAGTCTCGGGCGGCGGTCGCAAACCCTGGAAGCAGAAGGGAACCGGGCGCGCGCGCCAAGGTTCGACGCGTTCCCCGCAGTGGCGCCACGGCGGCGTCGTCTTCGGGCCGCAGCCGCGCAGTTACGTCGAGGATCTCAATAAGAAGGAGCGCCGCGTCGCTTTCCTCGCCGCGCTCGCGCAGCGTTTCACCGAGGATGCGGTGACGTTCCTCGATCTCGGCGACTTCGCCCTTACCAAAACTGCACAGGCTGCGGCGCTGCTCTTCGGCTCGGCGAAAGCCGCGAAGGCCGGCCCGCGGACGCTTGTCGTCACTTCGGCGAGCGAACCGAACTCGGCCGCGTTCGCGCTCGTCTGTCGGAATCTGACGCGCGTCGGCGTCACGCACGACGGCGCGATCGACGTGAAAGATCTGCTGCGCCACGAGCGCGTCATCTTCACGACGGCGGCATTCGAGGCGCTTCGCGCTCGCCTGGCTCCGAAGGAGAACGCATAATGGACGCACGCGACATCATCCTCTCGCCGCGTATCACCGAAAAGTCGATGGCGAACTCGATCGGACATCAGTATACGTTCGTCGTGCATCCCTCCGCTACGAAGACGCAGATCCGTCTCGCCGTCGAGGAAATTTTCTCGGTGAACGTCGAGAAAATCAATACAATCAACGTGCGTGGGAAGTCCCGCAGCTCGGCGCGTCGCGGTATCCGTACCGAAGGCAAGCAGAGCGATTTCAAAAAAGCCGTGGTGACGCTGAAGGCCGGTCAAAAGATCGAACTCGGCGGCATCAACTACTTCGAGCAGTAACGGAGCCAAGCAATGCCGGTTAAGAAATATAATCCAACGAGCCCGGGCCGCCGCTTCATTACGACGATGGATTTTTCGGAGCTTTCGAAAGTCGCTCCCGAAAAATCGCTCCTCGAAGTCGGAAAGAAGCACGCCGGCCGCAATAACAACGGCCATATTACCGTCCGCCACCAAGGCGGCGGTACGCGTCGCCAGTACCGCTTGATCGACTTCAAGCGTACGAAAGATGCGATCCCGGCGAAGGTGGCGACGATCGAATACGATCCGAACCGTTCGGCGCGCATCGCATTGGTGAAGTACCGCGACGGTGAGAAGCGCTACGTCCTCGCGCCTTTGGGGCTGAAGGTCGGCGATATCATCGAATCGGGTGCCGCTGCGGACATTAAAGTGGGCAACGCACTGCCGATCGCCAATATTCCGGTCGGTACCGTCATCCACAATATCGAATTGCGCCCGGGGCAAGGCGGACGGTTGGTGCGTAGCGCCGGCGTCAGCGCGCAGCTCATGGCCAAGGAAGGCGAGTACGCGCAGGTGCGTATGCCTTCGGGCGAGGTGCGCAAGATTCTAGTGGTCTGTCGCGCGACGATCGGCCAACTCGGAAACATCGAGCACGAAAACCAAGTGATCGGCAAAGCCGGTCGTTCGCGGCACATGGGCAAACGGCCCAGCGTTCGCGGTATCGCCATGAACCCGGTCGACCATCCGCACGGCGGTGGTGAGGCGCGTTCGACCTCGGGGCGTCCTCCGACGACTCCTTGGGGCCAAATGACGATGGGTAAAAAGACGCGGCGCAACAAGCGCACTGCGAAGATGATCGTTCGGAAGCGGAAGGCATAACACATGGGACGTTCGTTAAAGAAGGGTCCGTTCGTTGCGGACCATCTCCTCGCCAAAGTCGAGCAGCTCAATCAGACGCGTGAAAAGCGCGTCGTGAAGACCTGGAGCCGCGCTTCGACGATCGTTCCGACGATGGTCGGGCATACGATCGGCGTGCATAACGGCAAGGCGCACGTTCCCGTGTACGTAACCGAAAACATGGTCGGTCACAAACTCGGTGAATTCGCTCCGACGCGTCACTTCAAGGGGCACGGCGGCGATAAGGCAGGTGTGAAGTGAGTCAGGAAATGCAAGCGCGCACCGAAGCCGTCGCGCACCTGCGCTTCGTTCGCATGGCGCCGCGGAAGTTACGCCGCGTCGCCGATGCCATTCGCGGCATGAGCGTGAGCGAAGCCTTGGCGACCTTGAAATTCGCGGGAGTCTTTGCCGCCGAGCCGATCGAGAAGCTCGTGCGCAGCGCCGTCGCGAACGCCGGAAACAACCACAGCATGAATACCGACGAGCTCTACATCGCCCGCATTACGGTCGATGGCGGCCCGGGCGGTCGCTTCACCAAGCGGCTCGACCCGCGCGCGCAAGGGCGTGCGTATTTCAAACGTAAACGCCTCTCGCACGTCACCGTGGTCGTGAGCGAGAGCAAGCCGCAGAAGGCGCGCTTCAAGCGTCCCGGTGCGTCGGTCGCGCTGCCGAAGGCAACGCGTCGGCCCGCTCCTGCGAAAACGACCGCGACTGCAAAGGCAACGGAGTAACGATGGGGCAGAAGATTCATCCGGTCGGAATGCGACTGGGCATCACGCGCACCTGGGACAGCCGGTGGTTCGAGAAGAAGCACTACATCGACTGGCTGCACGAGGACGTCGCGATCCGCAAGTTCTTCGAGAAGAATTGGCAGCGTAAAGCCTCGATCAGCAAGATCGAAGTCGAGCGCCGTTCCAATCAGGCGCGCGTCATCGTCAACACCGCGAAGCCGGGTATTATCATCGGCAAGCGCGGGGTCGGTATCGAAGAGATTCGCAAAGACCTCGAAAAATTGACCGGGAAAGCCGTCGCCGTCAACGTGATGGAGATCAAGGTTCCCGAGCTCGACGCTCGCCTAGTCGGCCAAAACATCGTCGATCAGCTTGAGAAACGCATCGCGTTTCGTCGCGCGATCAAACAGGCGATCATGCGGACGATGAAGGCCGGCGCGCGCGGCGTGAAGGTTCAGGTTTCGGGGCGACTCGGCGGCGCGGAGATCGCGCGTACCGAGCGGAGCTCCGATGGAAAGGTGCCGTTGCATACGCTGCGCGCCGACATCGATTACGCGAACGTAGAAGCGTTCACGACCTTCGGTCGCATCGGCGTGAAGGTGTGGATCTATCGCGGAGAGGTTCTGCCCGACGGAACGCGCAGCGGCCCGATCCGCGGCGAACGTTCGGGTCGCGATCGCGGTCCGCGCGCCGGCGGTCGTTCGGGAGCTCCCGGCCGTCCCGCCCGCCCGGCAATGCGTGCGCCCGGAGCGACCGAGAGCACAGAGAGCGTCGTCGTCGCCGCCGACCCGGCCGTCGTCGAACCGGCCGCGCCCGATATGGAGGCACCGCAGTAGAAATGTTAACCCCAAAACGAGTGAAATGGCGCAAGGTGCAGCGCGGTCGCATGACCGGGCGCGCCATGCGCGGCAACTCCCTGACGTTCGGCGAGTTCGGCCTTCAGGCGCTCGAGCCGTGTTGGATGACCAACCGTCAGATCGAAGCCGCACGTATCGCCATGACGCGCCATATCAAGCGCGGCGGTAAGGTGTGGATTAAAGTGTTCCCGGATAAGCCTGCAACCAAGAAGCCTGCCGAAGTGCGCATGGGTTCGGGTAAGGGTAATCCCGAGTTCTGGGTCGCCGTCGTGCGCCCGGGACGCGTTCTGTTCGAACTCTCCGGCGTTGCGCCGGATATTGCGCGAGAAGCGTTGCGCTTGGCCGCATCAAAGCTGCCGATCGGAACGAAGGTCGTCGCGCGTGAGGAGGAGACGGCGTGAAGCACGGTGATTTGAGCGAGTTCCGTAACCTGACGGTTGCCGAATTACAGCAAAAGGCCCGCGAAACCAAAGGGGAGATGTTCAACCTTCGTTTCGCTTTGCGTACCGGTCACTTAAGCGATTTCAGCAAAATTCGTGCGATGCGTCGGACGTACGCGCGCATTCAGACCGTCATCTCCGAGAAGCGGATGGCCGAGGAGCAGCATGGAGCAGCATAAGAACGTCGATCGCGCGCCGAACCGCCGCATCAAGCAGGGTCGCGTCGCTTCGAACAAGATGGACAAGACGATTGTCGTCGTTACCGAGACGCGCGTTCCGCATCCCCAGTACGGAAAGATCGTTCGGAAGTCGACGCGCTTTAAAGCGCACGACGAAAAGAACGAAGCGAATATCGGCGACGTGGTGCGTATCACCGAGTGCCGGCCGCTCTCGCGCGATAAGCGCTGGCGCCTGGTCGAAATCGTTGAGAGGGCGAAGTAAGTGATCCAGCAAGAGACGCGACTGAAAGTCGCCGATAATTCGGGGGCGCGCGAACTGTTGGTCATTCACGTGACCGGCGGAAGCCGTCATCCCTACGCCTTCGTCGGCGATATCGTCGTCGGATCGGTGAAGAGCGCCATCCCCGGAGCCGCGGTAAAAAAAGGACAGGTCGTTAAGGCCGTCATCGTCCGTACTTCGGCGCCGATGCGTCGCCCCGACGGTTCGACCGTTCGCTGCGACGACAACGCCTGCGTTATTATCAAAGGCGAAAAAGACAATCTCGATCCGCGCGGCACACGCGTCTTCGGGCCGGTGATGCGTGAATTGCGCGATCGCGGGTTTTTGAAGATCGCGTCGCTCGCTCCGGAGGTACTCTAAGAGAGCTATGGCCGATAAAGCGAACATCATCAAGGGCGACACGGTCTTCGTGCGCCGCGGACGCGACAAAGGAAAGCGCGGAACGGTGAAGGCCGTTTTCCCCGCTGCCGGTACGGCGACCGTGGAAGGCATTAATATCGTGAAGCGCCACACGAAGCCCCAGCAAGAGCAGCAACAGAATATGGGCGGAGCCCTTCCCAACGGCGGCATCATCGAGAAGGAGGCCCCGCTGCCTCTCTCCACGCTGATGTACGTCTGCGAGAAGTGCAAGGCGCCGACCCGCATTCGTCACGGCCGTAACCCCGACGGTCGCGCGGCGCGCCTCTGCGCGAAGTGCGGCGAACCGGCCCGCGAATCGGCCAAGGGAGCGTAAGAGATGAATCGTCTTCGTGAAAAATACGAATCGGCGGTCCGTTCGATGCTGACCGAGAAATTCGGTTATTCGAACGCGATGCAGGTTCCGAAACTCGAGAAGGTCGTGATCAACATGAGCGTCGGCGATGCCATCAGCAACGCCAAAGCGCTCGACGTTGCGGTCGCGGAAATGGTCGCCATCGCGGGGCAAAAGCCCGTGATTACGAAGGCCAAGAAGTCGATCGCCGCCTTCAAGCTCCGCGAGGGAATGAACGTCGGCGCGAAGGTGACGCTGCGCGGCGAACGGATGTACGTCTTCCTCGACAAGCTCTTCAACATCGTCCTGCCGCGTATCCGCGATTTTCGCGGCCTGCCGGCAAAATCGTTCGACGGGCGCGGCAACTACAACCTCGGCCTGAAAGAACAGATCGTGTTTCCTGAAATTAACTTCGATAAAGTCGATAAAATGCGCGGCATGGATATCACCATCGTGACGACAGCGAAAAACGATGAGGAGGCGAGTGCCTTCCTCACCGCGATGGGATTGCCGATCCAGAAGGGACGCAACTAATGGCGAAGACCTCGATGATCGTCAAATCGGAACGCAAATCGAAATTCTCGGTTCGCGCGCACAACCGTTGCAAACTTTGCGGACGCCCTCGCGGCTTTCTGCGCAAGTTCGCGCTGTGCCGCATTTGCTTCCGCGAGCTCGCACATCGTGGCGTCGTTCCCGGCGTAACGAAGGCTTCGTGGTAGGGAAAGGAACGTAATATGTCAGTAACAACCGATCCCGTTGCCGATCTCCTGACCCGCATCCGCAACGCGAACACCGCGAACCATCCCGCCGTCGACGTTCCCGCCTCGCGCGTGAAAGCGGCGATCGCGGAGATTTTGAAAGAAGAAGGCTTTATCGACGGCGTCGAGCGTCTCGCCGACGGTCCTCAGGGCACGCTGCGCATCAAATTGCGCTACGGTCCCGAGAAAGAGAAAGTCATCACCGGCCTGCGCCGTATCTCGCGCCCGGGTCTGCGCGTCTACACCGGAAAAGGCGAGATCCCGCGGGTTCTCGGCGGCCTCGGCATAGTCATTATCTCCACGTCGCGGGGCATCATGTCCGGCAAACGGGCCAAAAAGCTCGGAGT
Organism: bacterium; assembly: GCA_021786705.1. GTDB lineage: Bacteria > Vulcanimicrobiota > Vulcanimicrobiia > Vulcanimicrobiales > Vulcanimicrobiaceae > JABEUX01. Next base: position 18,367 of record JAJYMV010000108.1, on the reverse strand, counting down.
CGGCGGCGAAGTCCTGGCGTACGTCTGGTAAGTAGGAACGAATAGCATGTCGCGAATTGGAAAATTACCGGTCAACGTTCCCTCGGGCGTCGAAGTGAAACTCGGCGAACGCGAGGTGTTCGTGAAGGGCCCGAAGGGTGAGCTGCAGCAGCACATCCTTACCGACGTCGTGAGCGTGAAGCTCGAAGACGGCCGCGTGCTCGTCGAACGCAAGGGTGACGGGAAACCGCACCGTAGCGCGCACGGGCTCACGCGGACGCTGATCGCCAACATGATCGAAGGCGTCAGCAAAGGCTTCCGCAAGAGTCTGGAGATTCAGGGCGTCGGTTATCGTGCCGCGAAGGCGGGCGAGAACCTGAACCTCACGTTGGGCTACTCGCACCCCGTCGTCTATGCCGCTCCCGCGGGCATCACGCTCTCGGTCGAGGGGCAGAACAAAGTGCACGTCGACGGTATTGACAAACAGAAAGTCGGGCAGGTCGCGGCCGAGATTCGCGGCCTCCGTCCGCCGGAGCCCTATAAGGGCAAGGGCGTTCGCTACGAAGGCGAGCGGATCAAGAAGAAGCTCGGTAAGGCCGGGAAGGCAGGGAAGAAGTAATGGCGCGTAATTCTAAAAACGATTCACGCCGCGCGCGCCACGTGCGCCTGCGCAAGCGCGTGTCGGGCACGGCCGAACGGCCGCGCCTGATGGTGCGCCGCACCCTGCATCACATCTACGCCGTCATCGTCGACGACGCGCAAGGGCACACCCTCGTCGCCGCTTCGACGCGCGAGAAATCGCTCGCCGACGGCTTGGAATCGACCACCAATATCGACGCGGCGACGCGCGTCGGGTCCTCGATCGCCGCGAAGGCGAAGGCGGCGGGCATCGGCGCGGTCGTCTTCGATCGCGGCGGCTACCAATATCACGGTCGCGTTGCGGCGCTCGCGCAGGCAGCGCGCGAAGCCGGTCTGGAGTTTTAACCGATGAACTATCGTAACAATCCGCGCGATCGCGACAACGGCGGTTTCGAAGAGACGGTCGTCCGCGTCAACCGCGTCGCGAAGGTCGTCAAGGGCGGTAAACGCTTCAGCTTCAGTGCGCTCGTCGTCGTCGGCGACCGCAAAGGCAAGGTCGGTTATGCGACCGGCAAGGCCGGCGAAGTTCCCGAAGCGATCCGTAAAGCGGTCGAACGCGCGAAGAAAAATCTGATCACCGTTCCAATGGTCGAGCAGACGATTCCGCACGAGGTGACCTATCAGATCGGCGCCGCGCGCGTGATGCTTAAACCCGCAGCACCCGGTACCGGCGTTATCGCCGGCGGCTCGATGCGTGCGGTGCTCGAACTTGCGGGCATTCACGACATCCTCACCAAGTGCTTGGGAACGACCAACCCCATCAACGTTGTGATGGCGACCGTCGACGCTCTTCGCTCGCTCAAGACCGCGGAGAAGACCGCGGCGCTGCGCGGGAAGACCGTCAAGGAGATTTTCGCAGCATAATGGCTACCAAGAAAAAAGCCGCCGCGCCCAAAGAGCGCGTCGCACAGATGAAACTCGGATCGCTGGCGCCGGCGAAGGGCAGCCGCCCCAAGCGCGTGCGCATCGGCCGCGGACATGGTTCGGGCATGGTGAAGACCGGCGGCGAGGGTGGTAAGGGACAGACCGTTCGTTCCGGCGGCGGTAAGGGCCCGGCCTTCGAAGGCGGCCAGACGCCGTGGGCGCGCCGTCTTCCGCATCGTCGCGGTTATTCGCAGAAGGCTCGCGACATCGGGCACTTCCGCGCGAGCTTCGCGGTGATCAATCTGCACCGTCTCGCGGATTGGGATGTCTCGGTCGAAGTCTCGCCCGAAACGCTCAAGGCGCGCGGTCTCCTCAGCGACCTTCGCGACGGCGTGAAGGTGCTCGGCGCGGTGAAGGCCGACAAGAGCTTGCCGACCGGCCTGCGTTTCCGCGACATCGTTTTTTCGGCAACGGCGCGCGAGGCGCTCGTCGCTGCCGGCGCGGTGCTGGAGTAGTCGCGACCGATGTTCGATAACCTGCGCGCGGCGTTGCTCGTACCCGATATCCGCAAACGCGTCGGCTACGTGCTGTTCGCGTTCGCGTGGTTCGTGTTCATGATTCACGTCCAGCTGCCCAACGTCAACGAACAGGCGTGGCAGCACGTGTTACAGAGCGGCGCGTTCTACAATCTTCTCGGCTTCCTCTCCGGCGGCGCGTTACAGAAGTTGTCGGTCATCGCCATGGGGATCACCCCGTACATCAACGCCTCGATCATCATGCAGTTGATGACGGTGGTCTTGCCGCAGCTCGAAGAAATGCAGAAAAAGGGCGGCGACGAGGGGCGTAAGCGCATCGGCCAGATTACCCGTTGGCTGACGATCGCGTTGGCGACCCTGCAGGCGACGTTCATGTCGATCTCGATGCGCAATTCGGGAGTTTTTTACGACACCAGCCTCATCTATTTGCTCTTTGCGATCACGATTATGGTCGCAGGAACGATGTTCTTGATGTGGCTCGGCGAGCAGATCACCGACAAGGGTATCGGCAATGGTATCTCGCTGATCATTTTCATCGGCATCGTGCTGCGCTACCCGACCTACATCGCCCAGACCTATGCGTCGGCGAGCCAAGGGGCGACGAATATCGTCAATCTCGTCCTCTATCTCATCGTCACGATCGCCGCGATCATCGGCATCGTGTTCCTCTATCAGGGGCAGCGCCGCGTTCCGGTGCAACAGGCGCGCCGCACCGTCGGCCGCAAAATGTTCGCCGGTCGTTCGACCTATATTCCGCTCCGGCTCAATAACGCGGGCGTGATCTCGATCATTTTTGCGATCTCCATCTTGTTGTTGCCTCAGCAGGCGCTCTCGTGGTTCACGCACGGCATCGGCATTCAGCCTACCTATTTCACGATTCTCCATCTCGGGAAGTTCTTGCTCGAATTTCCCTTGAACGGCGCCGCTTGGAGCGAAGTCTTCAACGTGTGGTTCGCGCCGAGTTCGTGGAGCTATAACATCGTCTATTTCTTGTTGGTCGTGATCTTCACGTTCTTCTATAGCTCGGTCGTGCTCAACACCGCCGATATCGCCGATAACCTCAAGAAGAGCGGCTCGTTCATCCCGGGTATTCGCCCCGGACAACCGACGGTGGATTACCTCAATAAGGTGCTCCTGCGCATCACCACGGCTGCGGCGATCTTCTTAGGCGTGCTCGCGGTGCTCCCGGGGGCGCTGCAGCACGGCCTGTCGATTACCACCTTCTATCTCGGTTCGACCTCGTTGCTCATCGTCGTCGGCGTCGCGCTCGACACGATCACGCAGATCGAGGCGCGTTTGGCGATGCGCGATTATCGCGGGTTCATCAAGCGCTGATGCCCGACGTCGTTCTGCTCGGAGCTCCGGGAGCGGGAAAAGGCACGCAGGCGCAGATTCTCTGCGAGCATTTCGGTTTCGAGCAGCTCTCGACCGGCGATCTCTTGCGCGCGCATCGCGCGCGGGAGAGCGAACTCGGGCGCGAGGCCCAGGGCTATATGACGCGTGGAGAACTCGTTCCCGACGCCTTGATCGTCAAGATGGTCGAGGGCGAATTGCGCCCCGGAGCGGCGGTGATCTTCGATGGATTTCCGCGCACGATTCCGCAGGCGCAAGCGCTCGATGCGCTCCTCGACGAGCGCGGACGCGGCCTTCCCACCGCCGTCTATTTCCGCATCGATCGGGCGCTTCTCGAAGAGCGCTTGCTCGGACGCTGGAGCAATCCTCGCACCGGGCGCGTCTATCACGAACGCTTCAATCCGCCCGCCGTCGCCGGCATCGATGACGAGGACGGCGGCCCGCTGGTGCAACGCGACGACGATAAGCCGGAGACGGTGAAGAAACGCCTCGACGTTTTCGAAGCGCAGACGATGCCGTTGGTCGCCTATTACGAACGTGCCGGGCGGCTGACCTCGATCGATGCGAGCGCCCCCGTCGGCGACGTCGCACACGAGCTCGTCCACGCGCTCGCACTCGAGCACGGACATTAGCGCGGTGAACTCGTGATCGAACTGAAAAGCGCACGCGAAATCGAGACGATCCGGCGCAGCGGAAAAATTACCGCCGCGGTCCTGGTCGAGCTCATGGCGGCGGTTCGCCCCGGCATCACCACGCGCGAACTCGACGCCCTGGCCGAACGGGGTATTCGCGCGCGGGGCGGCATACCGACCTTTCTCGGCTATCAGGATTATCCGGCCTCGATCTGCACCTCGGTCAACGACGAAGTGGTCCACGGAATCCCCGGGAAGCGGGTCCTCGCCGAAGGCGATATCCTCTCGATCGATATCGGAACGACCTTCGAGGGCTTCGTCTCCGATAGTGCGGTCACGGTACCGGTCGGGAAGATCTCGGAGAACGCGGCGCGTCTGCTCCGCGTGACCCAGGAGTCGATGATGGCCGGGATCGCCGAGATGCGGGTCGGCGGACACGTCGGCGATATCGGGGCCGCCGTCCAGCGGCACGCCGAACAGCACGGCTACGGAGTCGTCCGCAAACTCGTCGGTCACGGCGTCGGCAGGGCGATGCACGAGGAACCGCAGGTTCCGAACTACGGGAGCCCCGGCACCGGCCCGGAGCTGCGTCCAGGGCTTGTTTTAGCCGTCGAACCGATGATTAACGAGGCTTCCTACCAGGTGAAGACCTTGCGCGACGGCTGGACAGTCGTCACGTCAGATGGTAAACTCTCGGCGCACTTCGAGCACACTATTGCGGTCACGCCCGAGGGGCCGCGCATCCTGACGCTTCGCAGCGTTGGGGAGCACCCCGACGTGGAACGCTATCGACCCGATGCTGAAAAATCGTCGGGCGAGTCAATGGTGAGGAGCTAGAGTGTAATGGCGCGAGGAAAACGCCGAGGTGGGCGTCCGGCCAAGAAGCCGAATGCCGACAAAGCCGCCAAGACGGCGGTGCCCAAGGAAGAGGCGATCGAAGTCGAAGGTACGATCGTCGAACCCCTGCCCAATGCAATGTTCCGCGTCGAACTTGCGAACGGGCATCGGGTGCTCGCCCACGTTTCGGGGAAGATTCGGATGAATTTCATCCGCATTCTTCCGGGAGATCGCGTGTTGGTCGAACTCTCGCCGTACGATTTAACGCACGGCCGCATTACCTACCGCTACAAATAGTGCGCGCGGCGCATCACAGAACGAGGAACCGTCCATGAAAGTCCGTCCGTCAGTCAAAAAAATCTGCGACAAATGCAAAGTGATCCGCCGCCACGGCAAAGTGCGGATTATTTGCGATGTCAACGCAAAACACAAACAGGTACAGGGGTAATCCATGGCTCGTATTTCCGGTATCGATCTGCCGCGCGAAAAGCGTATCGAGATCGCACTCACGTACATCTACGGAATCGGGGCGACGACGGCTGCAAAGCTGCTCGAACGCGCGGGTATCGATCCGAATCGCCGAGTGAAAGAGCTCAGCGAAGAGGACGAGAAGCGTCTACGCGAAGCGATCGACGGGCTCGCGCTTCGGCTTGAGGGCGACCTTCGCCGCGAAGTACAGGGCAATATCAAGCGTTTGATGGATATCGGTTGCTACCGCGGCTTGCGCCATCGGCGCGGGCTTCCGGTTCGCGGGCAGCGCACGAAGACCAACGCGCGCACGCGCAAGGGTCCCAAGCGCACCGTCGCCGGCAAGAAGAAGACCGTTAAGAAATAGCGCGGTAGCTTCGGTGACGATCGACGGGATCAACGTCGCAATCGCCGCCGGAGGACGCGTCGGCGGAGCCTTCGCCGCCGAGACGGGAACGGAAATCAAAGCGCTCGCTCCGATCGGAGCGAGCACGATCCTCGAACGAACGATCGCCGCCGCCGCCAATATAGGCGCGCGGCGTATCGTCGTTCTCGGCGGGGCGGAGGTTGCGGAGCGCTGCGACGAGCGCGTCGAACGCGTGCTTCCCGATCGGGGCGAAGGGGCGGGCAATATCCTCGCGTGCATCCGAGCGTTTCGCGACGACGCGCGACGTTCGGCGACGGTCGTGCTCGCGGGGGATCTGCCGTTCCTGGACGGCGCGACATTCCGCCGATATCTGGAGGCCGTTCCCGAGGGCGCGGTCGCTCTCGGTCTCTGCACCGGGGCGCAGTACGAACGACGCTTTCCGGGGGCGCCGCCGAACGGCGTCCTGCTCGCGGGAGAACGGACGATCAATGCGAGCGCGCTCGTGCTCCCGCACGATGCGATCGACGCCGTGGCTCGGGAGAGCGCGGCCTTTTTTAATGCGCGGAAGGCTCCGTGGCGCATGGCGATGCGCGCGGGGCTCGGCGTTTTGTTCGCGCACCTTTTGGGGCGTCTGACGATCGAGCGTATCGAGCGGCGTGCATCGCGCGTACTCGGCGCGAAGGTTGCCGCGGTGCGAAATTGCGCGCCCGAACTCTGCTTCGACGTCGACTCGCTCGACGAGTATCGGTATGCGCGCGCCTCTCTCTGAAGCGGCACGTCTCGCATTTTTTTGGTTCGGCATCCAAGCGGTTTGGGGTGCGATTCTCGGCGTGCTGTTGCAGGTTCGGCTCGTGGCGATCTTTGGTGAGGCCGCCGCCGGACGATATGCTTTTTTTGCGGCGGCCGGTGCAGTCGCCGCGATTCTCGCGCAACTTCTTTCGGCGGCACTCTCCGATCGCGCCGTTGCGGCGGAGCGCACGCGGGCGCCGCTCTACATCCTCGGCGTCGCACTCGCCGTTGCGGCGATCGTCACCTTTCTGCTTGGCGAATCGGCGGCGACGCTGCTCGTCGCCTATCTCGGGCTGCAGATCGGCATGAACGTGGCGATCGCCCCATATCAAGCGGCGGTTCCCGAGTATCTCGAACGCGACGCGCAGCGTGCGGGAAGCGCGTGGTTGGCGGCGATGCAGAGTTTGGGCAATGCCGTGGGTGCGGTGATCGCGGCGACGGCCGGAGCCGCGCTGACCGCGGCGCTCTTACCGCTCTTGCTTCTCGGTTCGCTCGTCGTCGCTTTTCGTTCGATCGCTCGAGTCGTCGAACGGCGCCTTCCACGACGCGGCGAGGCCACGAGCATCACGCGCGCTCATGTCAATCTCTTCGGATCGCGTGCGATGATCTTTCTCGCGTTTTACACGATGTTGGGGTATCTCTATTTTTGGGTCCTTGGATCGGGGTTGGGCAATATCGCCGAGCCGCGAGCGATCGCCGGCGGGGCGATCGTCGTTTTCACACTCGCCGGCATCGCGGGAGCTTCGATTGCAGCGCGAGCGGGCGGAGACTTCGATCTACGCGCTAGCGCGATAGCGGGGGTCGCAGCCTTTGCGCTGGCGACCGCGCTCTTTGCATCGTCGCGTGGGATCATCGTCCTTTCGTTCGCGAGTGTCATCGGTGGGATCGGGTGGGGTGCGTTCCTTAGCGCCGATTGGGCGTTAGGCGCTCGCTACGTGCCGCCGAGTGCCCGGGCGCTCGGATTCGCATTTTGGAACTTGGCGGTCGTTCTTCCGCAATTCTTCGCTCCTTCGCTCGTCGGCGCTCTCGCGGCGATCCTGGGGCCGCGTGGGCCGTGGGCGACGAGCCGCCTCGCCTTCGGTATTGCATTCTTCGAGCTGATCGTGGGTATGCTGTGGCTGGCGCGTTTACCGCGGGGCGAGGAAGCGATGGAACTTCGCGGAGTCGGTCGGCGTTAAGCGCCAGGTGGGCTGGGCCCATCGTCCTATACTTCAATCTGGAGGAAAATGTGAAACGACTCAGCACCGGAGTTCTCGCCGCGCTCATCGTAGCGCTCAGCGGACTCAATGCCGTCGCGGCATCCTCGAAGACGCAAGCACCGGGTAACAGCGGACACAAGGTCATTGCGGATTCGATGGCGGGTATGCCGTCGGCGAATTTCGGAACGCCCCCAACGGGATCGATTCCGATTCTCTTCAACGACCATCACGTCTATACCAAGCCCGACCTGATGAAAAAGGGTCGCGTGCTCGCGGCAATCGTACGCGGTGGTACCATCCTCGTTCCCCTTCGTTCGATGTTCGAACAAATGGGTGCGACGGTTTCGTATAACGCCGCAACCAAATCGATCACCGTGAGCAAACCGGGTGCCGAGGTCAAATTGACCGTCGGTAGCCGCGTTGCAATGATCAACGGAGAAGAGCGCAGTCTCGACGTTCCGCCGATGCTCTACAAGGGCAGCGTCGTCGTCCCGATCCGCGTGATCTCCGAAAGCATGGGCGCCTACGTTCAGTGGGTTCCCGAACAGAAAGTCGTCGTCGTTCGTTACGTGGTGCCGACGCCGGCTCCGACCGAAGCTCCGGCAACGCCGGCCCCGGTCGAGACGCCGATGCCGACGCCGCCGCCGACCCCGACGCCCGCTCCCGTCGTTCACCAAGCAACGCAGGAGCACTTCATCGCCGGTGATTACATCGCATCGCCGAAAGTCTATAACGAGTTTAGCCCCGGCAATACGTCGAAGAGCGGCTCGTACGATTTCCGCGGCGCATACGAATTCAGTGCATTCAATCTGCCCTGGATGATCGAAGGCGATTTCCGTAGCTATCAGTACCCGCACAATTGCACCTCGGCAAATCCGGCACCGGCCGGCGATCAGTGTAACGTCACGACGATCGGTAACACGGGGCAGACCTACGTTCCGGCCTTTACGGCGCGCGACCGCGATGCGGAAGTTCGCCTCGGCCTCAAGGTCGCCGACCCGCGTCTCTACATCGGCGTCGGCTACCTCTATCGCACGACCAACTACGGCTACCCGACGCAGAAAGGCTTTGGATTCGGCGCAGAAAAACTGCCCGACCTCAACAAAGGCTTCTCGCTCTACGGCAGCGCGTGGTACTACCCGAACGTGAAGGGCAACTTCATCGATCCGGGCACCGGCATCGGCTATACCTTGGGATACAATATCCTGAAGTACCAGATCGGTGCGGCGATCACGATCCCGAAGAGCCCGATCTTCATCGATCTCGGCTTCGTCGGCGACACCGGTCGCAATAAGACCAACGCACCGGGCGGCTTCACGCACGCCGGTCCGTACATCGGCCTCGGCCTTTCGTTCTAACGAACGAGAGTACGGCCTCGGCCACCTGCGCCTCTCCGAGCTCGAAGCTCGGGGAGGCGCTTCATTTTCGGGCCGCATCGTGCCGCGCAGGGGCGACCGACGGAGACGCTGAAGGCCCGCCAAACACGGTTGCACTCAAGGAGATGGGTTCGATGCTTCGTTCTCTTGCGTTCGGCATATGTGCCGCCCTTGTAGGGTCGCTCCCGGCGGTGGCCTCCGCTTCGTCGCCGACCATTCTCTTTAACGATCGTCACGTCGATTCGGCCCCGACCGTCATCGTGAACGGCCGGGTGCTCTCAGGACTCGTGCTAGGGAAGCGGCTCTTGGTGCCGCTCCGCTCGATGTTCGAAGCGATGGGGGCGAGCGTCCGTTACGATGCGCGCAGCAAACGAATCGAGGTCCGCAAGCCCGGAGCCTCGATCGATCTCTGGGTCGGCAAGCGCGTCGCTCGCATCAACGGTCAAGAGCGCCCCTTACATTCGCCGCCGATACTTCGAGCCGGGCGCGTGCTCGTTCCGATTCGCGTGCTCTCCGAAACGATGGGTGCCTACGTGCAGTGGGTTCCGAGGCGCCGCATCGCGGTCGTTCGGTACGTCGTCGCGACCCCGTTGCCGGCACCCGCCGCGAGCCCCGCACCGGTCTCGGCGCCGACATCGACGCCGGTTCCGGCGGTGAATTCCACGCCGTTCCCGCTTCCGGCGGCGACGCCGAAACCGGAGTCGTATCTCATCCTCGATTACTTCCTCAAACCCAGGATTTATAATGAGTTCAGTCCCGGGAATACGGCGAACGCGAGCCTGTGGAGCTTCCGCACCGGCGAAGAGTTCCACGCGTTTCAGCTCGATCTCGCGCTCGACGAAACGATCGATACGTGGATCTATCCCCACAATTGTAACGGTGCCGGCGATCCGCAGTGTATGGTGACGACGATCGGCGGAAACGGCTCGGCGTACGTTCCCGCATTTCAAGCCCTCGATCGCACGAGCGAGACGCACCTCGGCCTAAAGATCGCCGAACCGCGCATCTACCTCGCGGCAGGCTATATGGTGCGCACCACGCGGTACGGATATCCGCCGATGCTGGGGCTCGGGTACGGGCTCATGAAACTGCCCGACCTCGACCGGCCGTTCTCGCTCTACGCTTCACTCTTTTATTACCCGCGCGTGAAGGGCGGCAACGGTCTCTACGACCTCGGCTACCACGTGACGAGTTATCGCGCCGGCTTTACCTACGCTCTCGCAAAATCGCCACTCTTCATCGACGGCGGCTTCGTCGGCGATAGCGGCTCGAATGCGTTCAACGCACCCTCGGGATTCACCCATAGCGGCGCGTTCCTCGGGCTCGGAGTGAAAATCTAGCGGAGCGTTCGCGCCGAGCCGTTTAAGAAACGTCGGGAATGCCGAGCGCCTCGGCGGGGCGGTAGCGCCGAAAACCTTTTGCGCCGTCGGCAAGGCCCTGTCGGTAGGCCTCGTCGATCGGTGGCTGCAGGTTGAATCCCGCGACGTCGACGGCGAGTGTTTTCTCGGGACGAATCGAGGCCATCGTGACGTCGAGGATGTAGCGAAAAATACGCTCGTTCCCGTTTCGGCGTTCTGGTTTCGGCATCGAGCGATAGGCCTGTTTGCCGAGCGATTCAAAAAATGCGTTGCGGAGATCGACGTCGAGAATGCGCGTCTGCATCGTTTCGATGACGCCCAACCCGACATCGATCGCCGACTTTGCGGAGAACGGCTCGCTTCGATCCGGATCGACGAATACGATGTCGACGCTCTTTGCGATGGCGCGAGCCGCCGCGAGCGGGACGTTGGAGATCACCCCGCCGTCAATGAAGCGGTCGACCCCCGGAGCCCCGGCACGCGGCAGCGCAACGGGATCGAAGACGACCGGGAGCGCCGCCGATGCGAAGAGCGCGCGCACGGTAATATCGGGATCGAGCGGGCGCACCGAGATCGGCGAGCCCATGGCGACCTTGAGGCGAGCGAGCGTCGTAGCGCGTTCCTCGGCGTCGGCGGTGCGGGCGAGGCGATAGAAGAGTTCGCCGCGTCGAAAGGTCAGGTTGGTCGCGAGTGCGGCGTAGGAGATGAGGGTCGGGCTTTCGGGGTCGATATGGCGCGCGAGCCAGCGCTCGACGACGCCGCCGTCGGCGATCCCGGTCACATCGGTTGCCAGGCCGATCCCCAGGCGGAGCGCCTCGATGAAGCGATTGAGCACCCCCGCGGTCACTTCGGGGATCTTTGCGAAGCGCGGCTTCGGGCGAACGACGCGGGCTGCGGCGATGCTCCCCCAGAGGGCGGCAAGCTCGCTGTAGCGCCCGGTCGCGACGAACCAAGCGTTGATCGCGCCGATCGAACTGCCGAAGACCGCACGGTAGGGCGGCAGCGGCTCGCCGTCGCCGATGCCGGCGCTACGGCGCAGGGCCTCGATCACGCCGGCCTCGTAGGCGCCGCGGGCCCCGCCGCCGCTAAGGACGAGCGCGGCGGGAGCGCGAGCATCCTCCTCCTCGGAGAGCGTCGCCCCGCTTGCAGGGGCCGCGATGGCGCCCCCCAGTCCGAGCATGCTGGAAAGGAAGGCCGTTCGTCGCATGGCCGTGCCTTCGGGCGAGGGAATCGCTTGACCTAGAGGCCGCTCTCCGGTAGACTCTTTCTTCGGCGCCGTCCACTCTAGCGGCGCACGCGGCATCGCTCCGAGAGCCTTTCTGAGGTCGCTCGAGCACGGACGCAATCGCCGAGCGTCCGGAGAGAGATCGGCCCTGCCGGTCGAGGCGACGACACCCCGGCGTTCGGGGAAAGATAAAGTAGAAGCGGAGCTTTCGTTTGGCTGCCAAGAAACAAACCAAAACGCGTAAAAAACGTGAAGTAAAGAACGTCCATTCGGGCGTCGCTCACGTTCACGCGTCGTTCAACAACACGATCGTGACGATCGCCGACGGACACGGAAACGTGATTTCGTGGGCATCGGCCGGTAATCTCGGGTTCAAGGGTTCGAAAAAATCGACGCCGTTTGCAGCGCAGATGGCTGCCGAAGCGGCCGCGCGTAAAGCGATCGAACACGGGATGAAAAGCACCGAAGTGTTGGTGAAGGGCCCCGGATCGGGGCGTGAAGCGGCGATCCGTTCGCTGCAGGCCGCCGGACTGGAAGTGACGCTCATTAAAGATGTAACCCCCATCCCGCACAACGGCTGCCGTCCTCCAAAACGGCGTCGCGTGTAACGGAGTAAGAAGAGAGCAATGTCGCGTTACAATGGTCCCGTTTGTCGCCTCTGCCGTCGCGAAACCGCGTCGAGCAAGACCGGCGAAAAAATTAAACTTTTCCTCAAAGGCGATCGCTGCCTTACGCGCAAGTGCGCGGTGGAACGCCGCGGAACGGCGCCCGGTCAGAAGACCACCGGCGGCAAGATGCGCACGAAGGTCTCCGAGTACGGCCGTCAGCTCCGCGAGAAGCAGAAGATGCGCCGCTATTACGGCGTTCACGAAACGCAGTTCGAAAACTACTTCCGCGAGGCGGCACGCGTTCCCGGACAGACCGGTAAAACGTTCTTGCAGCTGCTGGAGCGTCGTCTCGATAACGTCGTCTATCGCCTCAATTTGGCGATGAGCCGCTCGCAGGCGCGCCAGCTCGTCACGCATCGTCACTTCCGCGTCAACGGCAAAGTGGTGAACGTGCCCTCGTTTATCGTTCGCCCCGGCGACGTGGTGACGATCGGCGAGCGGAGCTTGAAGTCGTTGGTGTTCGAAGCGAATCTCGAGGTCGCGAGAAATCGTCGTCCGCCCGATTGGCTGGAATGGAACGAGAGCGAAAACACCGCGAAGGTACTTCAGATTCCCAGCCGCGAGCATATCGATACCCCCGTCGACGAACAACTGATCGTCGAGTTCTACTCGCGCTAACGAAGCGCACACCCCACCCAACCGCCGCTAGGCGTCCGATCGCCGCGCTCGTCGAAGAGCGCGGCGGATAACGTAAGCGGTACAAAGGAACCACGAAAAGAACATGAATTCCCTCGATGTCGCGCAAGGCGCAACCATCCTTATCCGCGAGAAGCGCGGTAATTTTGCCAAAATCGTGGTCGAGCCGCTCGAACGCGGTTTCGGCGTCACGCTCGGCAATTCGCTGCGGCGCCTGCTCTTAAGCTCGATTCCCGGCGCGGCCGTGACCTACATGAAGATCGACGGCGTGCTTCACGAGTTCTCGACGATCCCCGGAATGGTGGAAGACACGATCGCCCTGATGCTCAATCTCAAGGGATTGCCGATCAAGCTGAACGCCGACGAACCCAAAGTGCTCACGATCGACGTCAAAGGTGCGCGCGAAGTGACCGCCGCCGATATCTCCGTCGATGCCGACGTCGAAATTCTCGACCCCTCGTACCACCTCGCGACGCTGACCTCGAAGGACGCGCAGCTCTCGATGGAATTGGGAATCGAAAAGGGCCGCGGTTACGTGACCGCCGACAAGCAGCGCAACATCGAGCATATGATCGGCTTGATCCCGCTCGATTCGATCTTCTCTCCGGTCCACAAGGTCAATTTTACCGTCGACGATACCCGCGTCGGCCAGAGCGTCGATTACGATCGTCTCACGCTGGAGATCGAAACGAACGGCTCGATCTCGCCCGAAGATGCGTTGATCGCCGCCGCACGTATCCTGCACGAGCGCCTCGAGCTCTTCACGAACTTCTTGGCGAATAGCGAGCCGATGGAACTCGCCCCGGCAAACGAGTGGGACGTGCCCGTCGATACGCTCAACCTTTCGGTTCGCTCCTCGAATTGCATCAAGCGTGCCGGAATTACGCGCGTCTCCGAATTGCTCGATCTTACCGAAGCCGAGATCATGAAGATGCGCAGCTTCGGCCAGAAATCCCTCGACGAAATCAAGAGCGTGCTTGCAGAGCGCGGGCTCTCCCTTCGCGTCAGCTAAATAGGAAGCGATCATGCCACATCAGCTAAAATACAAGCGCCTCTCGCGCACCGACGGCCACCGGAAGGCGTTGCTTCGTAACCTTGCGACCTCGTTCTTCAAGCACGAGAAGATCGAGACGACCTCCACCAAAGCGAAAGAGATCGTTCGCGTTGCCGAACGGCTCATCAGCACGGCGATGCCCGGCGATCTCGCCGCGCGCCGCCGGATCGCGGAGTTCCTCACCGAACCCGCGGTCGTGAAAAAGTTGGTCGAACAGATCGCGCCGGCGCTGAAGGGACGTTCGGGCGGCTTTACGCGCATCACCAAGAGCCGGGTGCGCCCCGGCGATGCGGCGGAGCTCTCGATCGTCGAACTCGTTAAATAGCGATCGCTCCACTCGTGATGCGAGCCATCGAAGCGACGCCTCGGGCAACCCGAGGCGTCGCTTGCGTGTCGGGATAGAGCGATGAACGAAGAAGCCGCCCGTCGTCTGCGCCGCCTGATCGCCGGCGACCCGCTCGACCGTGCCGAGTCGGCCGCTTTTATCGGCGAAGTGATGGACGGTGCAATCGACGAGATTGCGGCGGCGGGTGCGTTGGTCGCACTCGCGATGCGCGGTGAGAGCGTCGAGGAGATCGTCGGTGCCGCCGAAGCGATGCGAGCGCGCATGGTCGAACTGCCGCACCCGGCCGAGGACCTCGTCGATATCGTGGGCACCGGCGGTGACGGCGCGGGGACGATCAATCTCTCGACGATGGCGGCGCTCGTGCTCGCCGCCGCCGGCGTTTCGGTTGCCAAGCATGGGAACCGGGCTGCCTCGAGTGCCTGCGGGAGTGCCGACGTCTTGGAAGCCTGCGGCTATCGCCTCGATCTCACGCCCGAGCGTTCGGCGGAGATTTTGCGCGAAACGGGGTTCACGTTTCTCTTCGCGCCGCGCTATCACCCCGCGATGCGCAACGTCGCCAACGTCCGGCGCACTCTCGGCGTGCGCACGATATTTAACGTCCTCGGCCCGCTCTGCAATCCCGCGCGCGCCGCGCAGGCGCTCGTCGGTGTCGCGCGCGACGATCTCGTCGAACCGATCGGCGAAGTGATGCGCAGTTTGGGCGTGCGTGCCGGCGGCGTACTCTGCGGCGAAGGGGGCGTCGACGAAGCGGTCGGCGAGGGCGTCACCCATCTCTATCGTTTCGATGAGCGCCAGGTGCGCCACGAACGGATCGACGCCGCGGAATTCGGCATCGCGGTGCCGCTCGGCGATCTCGTCGAACGGAGCGTCGAGGATGCGGCGCGCGCGTTTCGCGAGATACTCGGCGGTCGCTCGTCGCGGCGCGCGGAGGTCGTCGCTCTGAATGCGGCGATCGCGATGGTGACGATCGGCCGAGCGGCGACGATGGAAGATGCGCTCGCGCGTTCGCGCGAGATTCTCGCATCGGGCGCGGCGCTCGCCCTCTTCGAACGCGCGGCGGAGGCGAGCCGTGTCTGATATCCTCGCCAAAATCTTCGATCGCAAGGCGCGGCGTCGGCAGGACGACGAACGACGGACCCCCTACGACGAAATCGCGCGTCGCGCCGCGTCGCGCGTCGGCGAACGGCGGAATTTTCTCGCCGCCCTGGAGCGCGCGCCGGGCATCGCGGTGATCGCCGAGATCAAGCGAGCGTCACCTTCGGCGGGGATCATCGCCGACGCGTTCGATCCGGTCGCCGTCGCGCGCCGTTACGGCGAAGCGGACGTCGATGCGATCAGCGTGCTGACGGAAGAGGAGCATTTTCTCGGCGATCTCGCCTATCTCGATCTCGTGCGAGCGGTGAGTACCGCGCCATTGCTACGCAAGGATTTTATCGCGACACCCTACGAGGTCGCCGCCTCCGCGGCGGCGGGTGCCGATGCGGTGCTCCTGATCGTCGCCGCGCTCGACGACGACGCCATTCGGGCGTGCATGCGAGAAGCGGCGCGGTACGAACTCGCCGCATTGGTAGAGATCCACGACGAACGCGAGCTGGAGCGCGCGCTCGCGCTCGGCGCGCAAATCGTCGGCGTCAATAACCGCAACCTGCGCTCGCTCGCCGTCGATCTTGCGGTCGGCGAAGCGCTCTTGCCGTGCATTCCGTGCGGGGTCTTTCCTATCGGCGAGAGCGGGATGCGCGACGAACGCGATGTCGCGCGGCTCGCGCGCGCCGGCGCGCGGGGCGTGCTGATCGGTGAGTCGTTGATGCGCGACGCTGCGCCGGAGAAAAAGATCGCCGCAATTCGTCGCCACGCGCTCGAGCGGCCATGAGAACGCGCATAAAATTCTGCGGAGTTATGACGCCGACGGAGGCTGAACTCGCCGTCGCATGCGGGGCCGATGCGGTGGGATGTATCCTCGCTCCCTCGCCGCGCCGCATCGCTCTGCGCGATGCGGTGGCGATCGCCGCGACGTTGCCGCCGTTCGTCACGCCGGTCTTCGTCATGGCCGATCCCGGGAAACGAACGTTAGCCGAGGTGAGTGCCGCGTGTCCCGCAGCGATGCTGCAATGCGCGGGCGATGAAGATCCCGAGTTGCTTGCGCCGTACGGTGCGCGCATTCTTAAAGTCGTGCACGTCGGCGCGGAGAGCGATGCCGCAGCGATCGAGGCGGCCTGCAACCGCTACGAACGTGGGAACGTTTTGCTCGATACGCAGACCGGCGCCCTCCGGGGAGGGAGCGGCGTTCGATTTGTCTGGGATCGCGCGCGCGATATCGTGCGCCGTCGCTCGACGATCGTTGCAGGCGGCTTGACCCCCGAGAATGTCGGCGACGCGATACGCACCCTGCGGCCGTACGGCGTCGACGTACGGAGCGGAATCGAACGGAACGGACGAAAGGACGAAGGGCTCATGCGAGCATTTCAAGCGGCGGTGAACGATGCCGATCGAACCTAACGCACGCGGATATTTTGGTGCCTTTGGAGGGCGTTTCGTTCCCGAAGTGCTCGTCGCCGCCCTCGAAGAGTTGGAGGCGGCGATGCGAAGCGCGTTCGCCGACGAGGGATTCTGGGCGGAGTACCGCGAGGTGTTGCGCGATTTCGTCGGACGTCCCTCGGCGCTCTATCCGGCGCTGCGCTTTCTCGGCGCGGATGCCTCTGTCCGGTTGCTGTTCAAGCGCGAAGATACCAATCATACCGGCGCGCATAAAATCAACAATACGGTCGGGCAAGCGCTGCTCGCGAGGCGTATGGGAAAGCGTCGTCTGATCGCCGAGACCGGTGCGGGGCAGCACGGCGTCGCCACCGCGACGGTCGGGGCGAAATTCGGTCTGCCGGTCGACGTCTATATGGGCGAGCTCGATGTCGAGCGCCAAGCGCTCAACGTTTATATCATGCAGTTGCTCGGCGCGACGGTCCACCCGGTCTCGGGAGGAACGAAGACGCTCAAAGATGCGACGAACGAAGCCTTCCGCGTGTGGGCGGCGCAGGTCGAAGAGAGTTTCTACGTGATCGGGAGCGTCGTCGGCGCGCATCCCTATCCATACATGGTTCGCGAGTTTCAAAAAGTGATCGGAGAAGAGACGCGCGCGCAATGTTTAGAGCGCTACGGCCGGCTCCCTAGCGACGTGATCGCTTGCGTCGGCGGCGGAAGCAATGCGATGGGCATCTTTTCGGCATTCATCGACGACCCCGACGTTCGGCTCTGGGGTGTCGAAGCCGCAGGCGAGGGCGTTGCGAGCGGAAGGACCGCGGCGGCGCTCGGCGCGGGAAGCGTCGGCGTGCTTCACGGATCGCGCTCCTATCTGTTACAGAGCGAGCGCGGACAGGTGATCGAGACGCATTCGATCAGCGCCGGGCTCGATTATCCCGGCGTCGGGCCGGAGCACGCGTTCCTCAAAGACTCCGGTCGCGCGACCTACGTTCCGATTACCGACGATGAAGCGCTCGCGGCATTTTACGATTGCGCGAAAAGCGAGGGCATCGTTCCCGCGCTCGAGAGCGCGCACGCGCTCGCATTTGCAAAAAAGCTCGCGGCGCAACGGACGCCCGACGCGCTGATCGTCGTCAATCTCAGCGGGCGCGGCGACAAAGACATCGCACAGGTCCGCGCCCTACGCGAGCGTGCCGAGGTGCGTTCGTGAGACTCGCCGATGCCTTCGCCTCGCGATCGAAACGACGACCGGCCTTCGTTCCCTACGTGATGGCCGGCGATCCGGATCTTGCGACCACCGAGGCGGTGGTACGCGCGCTGGCGCGCAACGGTGCGACCGCGATCGAACTCGGTATTCCCTACGGCGATCCGCTCGCCGACGGCCCGACGATCGCCGCCGCCGGTGCGCGCGCGCTCGCATCGGGAATCACGATCGAGGACGTTCTCGGCTCGGTCGCGCGACTCGCGCCGGAGATCCCGTCGAGCTTCGTGCTCTTTACGTATTTCAATCCGCTCGATCGCTACGGTCTCGAACGTTTTGCGCGCGACGCGGCTCGGGCGGGAGCGGCG
>JAJYMV010000049.1 GCA_021786705.1 bacterium | reverse complement strand
CGCACGGAGGCACTCCTCGCGCAGCCGTCGATGCGCTCGCGGATCGAGGGGCTCGATCTCGATCCCGACGAGGTGCTCGCGCTGATCGTCGGCTCGTCACCGTCGCGCTACCCGGCTCTGCGCGAGCTCGTGAGCGGCCCGAACCTCGATGCAGACCGCATGGATTATCTGCAGCGCGACTCTTATTTTACCGGCGTGGTGAACGGCCGCTACGACGCGGAGCAATTGCTGGCGTCGCTCCGGCTGATCGAGCGCTCGGGAGAGCTCTTGCTCGGTATCGATGGGCGCGGCGTCGTCGCATTGGAGTCCTTCGTGCTCGCACGATACATGATGTTCGCGTCGGTCTATTTTCACCACACGACGCGGCTGTTCGAACGCATTCTTCAAGACGTGTTACACGAACTCTGGCCCGACCCACGCGCACTCGACCCGATCGAAGAATTTCTGCGCTGGGATGATTTTCGCGTTTTGAATGAACTCAACGAACGACAGAGCGTTGCCGCCACGGCGTTGCGCGAACGGACGCGACTCTATGGGTTGGCTGCCGAATTCAACGCCGAGCACGATCTTCGCGCGTTCGAAGCCTGCGAAAGCGCGCTCCGCGAACGATTCGGCGATGCCGGCGTCTGGGCGGATTCGCAGTCGCAACTCCTTCATCGCCTCCCACTCGTCCTCGACGAGCCGGGCTCGCGAACCGTTTGGGTGACCGGCCCGGCGGGGATCGTCGACGCGAGAGAGGCTTCCGATTTAATCGCCAAGCTCTCCGGGCGCGTCTATTGGCGCAAGCTATTCGTCGCGCGTTCGGCCGGGAGCATCGCCGAAGCCCGCGCGATCTGCCGGGCGACCCTCACCGCCGCGCGACGCTAAAGTGGTCGCTCCTGCGGTGCACCGCCAGAGAACATAGATCCGCAAACTTCTCATGAGTGGCTTTCCTAACCCCGCAATTATCTGCCATTATGCGTATACCTTGCCACCCGCTCGCACGACACTCCTCAACTCAAAGGAAAACTCTCCGTACGATGTGTTACTTTCGCGAATTACGCCTCGATATAAGCCCAACTCGGGCAACTCAACGCCACGGAAATCCATGATTTGAACGACGGCATCGGTAGATTGAAACGGAGCGTTTGGAATAACGAAGGATTTAAGAAACCCGGATGGCCCAAACATCATGAGTTCGGGAGCCAATGATCGATCGACACCGGACCAGAAGAGCAAGCATTTCGGGGAAAAAGCAGCCCCTCCGGCGACACACGGAGCGGACTCACATAATAATATTGATATTATCCCAAAAATATCGAGAGTATTACCCCGAAGAACGGCCGACTCGCATAGAGTAGCAATGTTTAATCGCATTTTTCTTTCGGCGCTATTTTCTAAATGGTTCCGTTGCGCGCCGCTCCCCTTTTATCCCAGCCACGACCCATAAGCACCATGAAACTAGCAAGATCGGAAAAGCTACGAATGAAGCTTCGATTCTTGACGTCGCGCCGATAAAAACAGCCGCGGCGATCGTCGCCAACACCCCAACGGCCGCGGCAAGAAAAGAAAAAGGCATCCCGTCATGCGATTTGTGCAGTAACGAAATGAGCATCGCCCCGCTGTAAATACCCGACAGCACGATGAACACGTAAGGAGAAATCAAGGCATGCACTTTGAGGCACCCTTCGCATAGATAAAAAATCGACCCATAACTATCAAACCATCCTATTTTTAGACATGATTAGGCAACGGAATTCCGCCGGTAACAACCACCGACGAAGCCGTAATGCCTCCCGATGAGGTTTCCGCGCCATTTGAGGAAGCCCATTCTGAAGGAGACATCCCAGTACATTGATAAAATGCCTGATTTATTAGTTCGGTTAGTTGCCCTGGACTTGTTATAGCACCGTTATACGACGCACTGTTAGGGCAAGCGCCGCCCTGCTTCGGGTCATTTGCTGCCGATAATGCGCCGGTAATAAATGACACCGCTAAGCCGAGCGCGCCAACCAATGTTTGGGGCAGGTTTAACGTCATGCCGCCTAATGCCCCCATCGCACCCCAAACAGCCGACGCATTCCCGTCGAAACCATTCACTAATATGCTTCCGAGAAACGATTCTGCGGAATTACCTGTTGCCGCGCCTTGTGTAATTAGAGATTGCCCAGCATTCCAAACAGCCGAACCCGGGGCGGCGCCACAAATATTGACCCAACTCATATTTAATTACTCCGTTTCAGTTCGAGTACAAATAGTTGATTTATCACCCCGCACCCCGAAACTTTAGCGGAGTGATGGGCGTCCGCACCTTCGACGACCTGGGGGGGGGGGGGCTCCTTTACGTGAACTTAACCGCCTTTGACGTTGGGATATTCAACGTCCGCGTACGGCCCGGGAGCGCCTTAAATACGCGGCCCCGTGGCAACTCTCCGGGCGCGTCTATTGGCGCAAGCTATTCGTCGCGCGTTCGGCCGGGAGCATCGCCGAAGCCCGCGCGATCTGCGCCGAGAGGCTCGCGCGGCTCTAGCCTTATTTGATGTGGGTCATCAGCAGTGAGGTCGCGAGCGAAATGACCCCGGTAAGGCCAACGAAAAGGGTAAGCATCGCTCGTGAGAGCCGGCTCTCGTAGCGCGCCGCCAGCGCCTCGCCCCGCTGCTCGAGGCCGAGGATTCGACCGTCGAGGCCTTGGATTTTGCCGTCAAGCCCGACCATCTTCCCGTCAAGCCCGACGATCTTCCCGTCGAGCCTCGCTCCGAGTGCATCGATCTTCCCGTCGAGGGCCACGATCTTCCCGTCAAGCCTCGCTCCGAGCGCATCGATCTTCTTATCGAGCGTCGATGCAACTGCATCGATCTTCCCGTCGAGGGCCACGATCTTCCCGTCAAGCCTCGCTCCGAGCGCATCGATCTTCTTATCGAGCGTCGACGCAACCGCATCGATCTTCTTGTCGAGCGTCGCTCCAACCGCATCGATCTTTTTATCGAGCGTCGCTCCAACTGAGTCGATCTTCTTGTCAAGTTTATCGCACGCTTCGCGAAGGTCGGCTTTCGTAACGACGTTCTCCTGGAAAACCATGCCGAAAACCTCGGCGACCGCCTCGGCGTGTTCGGGTGTGTCGCCGGCTTTTTGGAGGCGTTTGGATATCGCGAGCGTGTCCAGCATGCTACTCATGGTATCGGTACTCTCCTGACGAAAATTCAGAAGGCGAGTGTACCGCACCGATATGACCCGGAGGTCGCCGAGTTATGGCCGAGAAGCCAACGCCGCCTGGGCCGCCGCGAGGCGGGCGATCGGCACGCGATAGGGCGAGCACGAGACGTAATCGAGCCCGAGGGTGTGGCAGAACGCCACGCTGCTCGGCTCACCGCCGTGCTCTCCGCAGATACCGATCTTCAGTCCCGGGCGTGCCGCGCGCCCGAGTTCGACGCCCTGGCGCATGAGCGCACCGACGCCACGCTGGTCGAGCACCTGGAACGGATCGTCTTTGAGGATTCGTTTTTCGAGATAGTGCGGGATGAACGACGCCTCGGCATCGTCGCGACTGTAGCCGTAGGTCGTCTGCGTCAGGTCGTTGGTGCCGAAAGAAAAGAACTCCGCCCGTTCCGCAATTTCGTCGGCGACGACGCAGGCGCGCGGTAGCTCGATCATCGTTCCGATGTGGTACTCCAGATCGATCCCGCGTTCGGCGAGCACCGCGTCGGCGACCGCCTTGGCGGCGTCGTAAGTAAAGCGCATCTCTTCGGGCGTCCCGACGCCGGGAATCATCACCTCCGGGCGTGCGTCGACGCCGCGCGTCTTGAGCGCGCACGCCGCTTCGAAGATCGCTCGCACCTGCATGGCGTAGATCTCGGGATAGAGGATGCCGAGCCGACAGACGCGCAGCCCCAACATGGGATTCTGTTCGTGCAACTGTTCGACGCGGCGCAAAAGCGTTTCGCGCTCTTTATAGCGCGCCGACTCCGTGCCTTCGCGCAGGCGCAGTTCGGTCGTTTCGACGAGCAGCGATTCGAGCGAGGGCAGAAATTCGTGTAGTGGAGGATCGAGCAATCGAATCGTTACCGGAAGTCCGGCCATCGCTTCGAGAATCCCGACAAAATCGTCGCGTTGAAACGGCAAGAGACGCTCGAGCGCGCTGGCACGCGCCTTTGAATCGGCCGCGAGAATCATCTCTTGCACGACGGGGAGGCGTTCGCGCGCCATAAACATGTGCTCGGTGCGGCAGAGCCCGATCCCCTGCGCGCCGAGTTCGCGTGCCTTCCGCGCATCTTCGGGTGTATCGGCATTCGCCCACACCTGCATGGTCCGCGCGCGGTCCGCCCACGAGAGAAAGGTTGCGAGCCACTGCGGCAGCGTACTCGGCGGCGCGAGTAACGGCGCCTCCCCGAGAATCACGGCGCCGGTGCTCCCGTCGATCGTCAGCCAGTCACCTTGGCGCAGGGCGGTGCCGGCGAGAAGCGCGCTTCCGGCACGACGATCGATCTGCAGCGCCTCGCAGCCGGCGACGCATGGCTTTCCCATACCGCGCGCGACGACGGCGGCATGGGAGGTCGCGCCGCCTTTTGCCGTCAGGATTCCTTCGGCAGCGATAATTCCGTGCATATCGTCGGGCGTCGTCTCGACGCGCACGAGAATCGTGCGTTTTCCGCGTTCCCGCCACGCCACCGCTTCGTCGGCATCGAAGACGACTTGGCCGCTCGCCGCGCCGGGCGACGCGTTGAGGCCGTGCGCGGTCGGCGCGATCGCCGCGCCCGGGTCGATGCGCGCGTGAAAGAGCGCGTCGAGCGAGCGCGCGTCGACCCGGCCGACGGCGGTCTCTTCGTCGATCAAACCCTCTTCCACGAGCGCGAGGGCGATTTTCACCGCCGCCTCGGCGCTGCGTTTCGCGTTGCGCGTTTGCAGCATATAGAGCTTCCCGCGTTCGACCGTAAACTCGAGGTCCTGCACGTCTTTGTAATGCCGTTCGAGCCGACGTGCGATCTCGACGAACTGATCGTAAACTTTCGGTTGCCGCTCTTTGAGATCGGTAATGCGTTCGGGAGTGCGAATACCGGCGACGACATCTTCGCCCTGCGCGTTACGGAGGTACTCGCCGAAGAGCACGTTCTCGCCGGTGTTCGGATCGCGGGTAAAGGCAACGCCGGTTCCCGAATCGTCGCCCATATTGCCGAAGACCATCGCCATAACGTTGACCGCAGTTCCCCAGTCATCGGGAATCCGGTTGTAGCGACGATAATCGATCGCGCGGCGCGAGTTCCACGAGGCGAACACCGCGGCGATCGCGAGGCGGAGCTGCTCGCTCACGTCCTGAGGAAACGCACGTCCCACTTCACGCTGCACGATCGCTTTAAACTCGGTGACGAGTTCGCGCCAGGCATCGGCGTCGAGCTGCGGATCGGTTTTGAGACCGCGGGCCAACTTGGCGCGGTCGATCGCTTCTTCAAAATGATGTTTTTCGATATCGAGGACGACGCCGGAGAACATCGCGATGAAACGGCGATAGGCATCCCACGCAAAACGGTCGTTCGCGGTCCGCGCCGCGAGACCGAGGACGGTCTCGTCGTTGAGGCCGAGATTCAGGATCGTGTCCATCATGCCGGGCATCGATGCGCGCGCGCCGGAGCGCACCGAGACTAAGAGTGGATCGCGAGCGTCGCCAAAGCGTTTGCCGATGCGGTGCTGCAGCGCCTCCATCGCCGTTTCGATCTCGCCATCGAGCCCGTCGGGGAAGCGGTTCCCGGCGGCAAAGTATTCGACGCAAGCGCTCGTGGCGATCGTAAATCCCGGCGGCACGGGGAGCCCGGCACGCGTCATCTCGGCGAGGCCGGCACCCTTCCCACCGAGAAGATCGCGCATCGAGGCATCGCCCTGCTCGAAGGTATAGACGTAACCCATGCTAACGAGCGGCTCCGGTCGTTGCTCCGTGCAGGTAGCCGACCAAGGCGTCGATCGCGACGCGTTCTTGCGTCATGGCATCGCGGTCGCGAACGGTGACTTTTCCATCCTCGAGCGAGTCGTAGTCGAAGACGAGGCAGTACGGCGTGCCGATCTCGTCCTGCCGACGATAGAGCTGACCGATATTCCCCTCGTCGTACTGCGTGCGAAAGAGCGGGCGCAGCGAGGCCTCGATACGCTTCGCGGCCTCGACGAGTTCGGGTTTGTTGCGCGCGAGTGCGAAGACCGCGACTTGAACGGGAGCGATCTGCGGATGGAAGTGGAGCACGACGCGCTCGCTACTCTTCCCATCGGCTCCAGTGACGATTTGTTTTTCATAGGCATCGACCAGGAACGTCAACGTCGTGCGGTCCATTCCCGCCGAACTCTCGATCAGCAACGGCGTGTAATGCTGCTTCGAGGCTTCATCGAAGAAGCGCAAATCTTTCCCGGAGAGCGCCATATGCGCGTCGAGATCGTAGGTGCCGCGATGCGCGATCGATTCGAGCTCACCCCAACCCCACGGAAAAAGATATTCGACGTCGACTCCGGCCTTCGCGTAATGCGGCCGCTCCTGCGGCGTCAGTTCGTAGAAGCGCAACCGATCCTCGGCAATGCCGTAGCCGGCGTACCACGCCTTTCGCCGCGCGACCCACTCTTGAAAGATCTCCATATCGCGGCCGTCGTCGGGGACGAAATACTCCAGCTCGGCCTGTTCGAACTCGCGAACCCGGAAGGTGAAATTTCCGGGGGTAATCTCGTTACGGAAGGATTTTCCGATCTGCGCGATACCGAACGGTGGCTTTTTTCGCGCGCTCTGAAAAACATTTTTGAAATTCACGAAGATGCCCTGCGCGGTCTCTGGGCGCAGATACGCGCTCGATGCGCTATCTTCCATCGGACCGATCTGCGTGCGCATCATTAAATTGAAATTTCGCGGCTCGGTGAAGCTCGCCTTACTTCCGCAATCCGGGCACTGGTTCGGATCTTTCAAGTGGTCGAAACGAAAGCGATGTTTGCAGACTTTGCAATCGACGAGCTTATCGTGGAACGCGTCGACGTGCCCCGAGGCCTTCCAGGTGAGCGGGTGCATGACGATCGACGAATCGAAGCCGACGACATCGTCGCGCAATTCAACCGTGTCGCGCCACCAGGCATTCTTCACGTTCCGTTTGAGCACCGAGCCCAGCGGGCCGTAATCCCAAAAGCCGTTGATGCCGCCGTAAATCTCGCTACTCTGAAAGATGAATCCGCGCCGCTTGGCAAGCGCGGTAATTTCGTCCATCGTTACGCGGACATCGTTGCTACCCATAGGGGCGAGTAGGTTTCTCAGCGGGCGCCCAAAACCCTCACCTCCCAGGCTTCCGAGCAAGGCACCCCCTCCCGCCGTCGAGGTAGGCCTCGAGAAACGTCGCCGTTATGGCCACCATCTCCGGAGCGCGCGCCTTCCGATTGCGCGATACGTTAAGGGCCTCCGTCAAAAAGCTGGGGTGGCCGCGAGCCTCTGCGCTTTCGGCTGCGTCTCGACGCGTAATTGCCCGCAGGCGGCCGAAATATCGGTGCCCATGTTGTGTCGCACGGTCGAGGGAACGCCGGCATCCTCGAGGATCTTCGCGAATTTCCAGACCCGCTCGTCGCTGCTGCCCTGAAAGGGTGCGTCGGGGGTGGCGTTATACGGAATCAGATTCACGTGATAGAGATGCCCGCGCATGAGATCGGCGAGCGCGCGCGCATGCCGATCGCTGTCGTTGGTTCCGGCGAGCATCACGTACTCGAAAAAGACCTTCCGTTTCGTCGCTGCGACGTAGCGCTCGCAGGCAGCCATCAACTCGGCGATATCGTGACGGCGATTCACCGGCATGATCGATCCGCGCGTTTCATCGTCGGGGGCGTGCAGCGAGATCGCGAGGTTCACCTGGAGATGTTCGTTGGTGAAATCGTCGATTCGATCGACCCAGCCGACCGTCGAGATCGTTATGTGACGGTGGCCGATTCCCATACCGTTGGGATCGTGCAGCAACGCAACCGCCTCCATCACCGCATCGTAATTATGAAACGGCTCGCCCATCCCCATGAACACGATATTGGTGATCTTCTTTTCACGCTCTCGGAGTTCGCGCGCAAAGAATCTAGCCTGGTCGGCGATCTCGGTTGCGGTAAGGTGTCGCGAAAAACCGGCCTGTCCGGTCGAGCAGAAGGCGCACGCGAACGCACAACCCGCCTGCGATGAGATACAGACCGTGGTGCGCCCTTCGCGGTGCTCCATCAGCACCGCTTCGACTTGCTTTCCGTCGCGAAGCCCGAGCAATGCCTTGGTCGTCTGCCCGTCATTCGAACGTTGCACGACCACCGGCTCGACGGTAGAGAAGCGAATGCCGCGCTCTTGCAAGCGCGCGCGCAGATCGAGCGGCAGCGTGGTGACATCCTCGACGCCCCCGAGCAACTCGCGCATCGCCGCTCGATAGAGCTGCTCGATGCGGTACGGCTTGAGTTCGAACTCGGCGGAGAAGGCCTCGGGGGTAGCAAATCCGGCGCGTCCGACGACCTCACGCAGCCAGATCGCTTTCGGGTCGCGATACATGGCTCTTACTCTACCACGGAGGGCCCTTCGAAGAGGTCGACCTGGCGCGCAGTTGCTGAGGGGAGCTCCGCTCGGAGCTCGTCGATCCGGCTCCGCACGGCTTTGAGATCGTCCCAAACGAGGCGTTTCACCGCGGTCAACTCGCCGCCGGTCTGTCGCAGCACGTACGCCGGATGGAAAGTGACCAAGAGCGGAATCTCGAGTGGGCCGCGCTCCCAGCGCCCGCGCTGCTTGGTGATCGCGTAGGACGGGCCGAGAAACGATTTCGCGGCCGGCGCCCCGAGCGCGAGCAAAACCCTCGGCCGGATAATCTCGATCTGTCCGTCGAGAAAGGGGCGGCAATTCGCCATCTCCGCCGGGTCGGGGGCCCGGTTCTTCAGCCCCCGCTCGCCCTGCGAGGTCGGCCGACATTTGACCGTATTGGCGATATACACGTCCTCGCGCGCCAAGCCGATCGCTCCCAACATCTTCTCGAGCAGCTCGCCCGCACGCCCCACGAACGGTCTGCCGAGGCGATCTTCGGTCTCGCCGGGCCCCTCACCGACCAACATGAGATCGGCGCAGGGGTCGCCCTCGCCGTAGACGTTATTCCGGCGCTGCGCTCCGATCGCACAGGCCCGGCACGCACTCGCGCGCGCCGCTCCCTGTTGCAGCGCACGTTCGCGCCGTGCGCGCTCCTCCAAGCTCATTTCCTCTCCTCGCGCACCACGCGCACCGCTTCCCCGAAGGCAATCACCACGCACGATCCGTCGGGGCGCTCGCTGACGTGAAATTGCAGCCCGAGCACCACATTCGCGCCGAGTCGTTCCGCGCGCTCGCGCAGCTGTTCCAAGGCCTCGGCGCGCAGACGCTCGGCATCGCTCACGAATTCCACCGGCGCGAGGCCGACGAGCAATCCGATGCTGCGGAAGGTCGAGCGCAGGCGATTCTGCGGCTGCTCGGCCTGCCCCGAGACATACCCGAAACGCCGGACGATGCGCCGCCCGGGGAATTCGGCGAAGGTAACGAGATTCTCGCGCGCAAGCATAGCTCGGCGTGACTGATTCCTCATCGGCCCTCATCGTCCGCCTCGACGCCCTCGGCGATACGCTGGCGCTCGCGCCCTTACTGCTCGCCCTTCGCGACGCCGCGGTCCCGACCGATATCGTCGTCGCGCCCGCCGCGCGCGAACTCTTCGTGCGAGACGCGCTGCGGCGCACCTACGTCGCACCCTTCGCCCAACGCGACGATAGCGCCGCAAATCAGAGCGCGATTCGAAACTTCGCCGAGCAACTGCGCCCAAATCGCTACTCGCATATCCTCGTCGCCACAGAAGATTCCGCAGGATACCGGCTCGCCGCAGCGCTCGCGGCCCCGCATCGCATCGGCTTCCAGAACGGTTGGGGCAAACCGCTTAAATCGCTCTGGGTTCGCTCGCTGCTCACCGAAACGCAGTATCGCAGCGCGGGGCTCGACGCACGCGCGCCGCACGAATGCGAGGTTCTTTTCTCGCTCGGCGCATCGTTACTCGCTCCAGGCGTTCGCCCATCGCGCGACTCCGCCGCACTTCGAAGCCTCATCCTGGATCGTCAGGTCGCCATACGCCATCGCGTTGCGTTGCAACTCACCTCGAAATGGGAGCGGCTCGGTATCGCCGTCGCCGACGTTCGCGCTTTTCTCGACCGCGCGAGCGAGCGCGTCGGCGATATAACGCTCCTCGCCCCGGCCTCCGAACGCGCGAGCATCGCCGAGCTGACGGCGGGGCTTTCGGGAATCGAATGGTTCGAAGATCTTCGGTCGTGGATCGCGGCAATCGCGGCGGCCGAGGTGCTCGTCGCCCCCGATTCCGGTGCGATTCACGTTGCGGGCATCCTCGGAACGCCGTGCGTTGCCCTCTACGAAAGCGGACCCGACTATGCGCTCCAGCGCGCGCGTTGGTGCCCCTGGGCCGCGCCTAGCGCGACGCTTGAGGGCAACGCGGGATGGCCGCAGCGCGCGCTCGATTCCCTCGCATCATTACAAGAATCGATCCGCACCTAACGACGACGCGCAACTCTCCACTGGCTTCAAGCGCCGCGAGCCGCGCGGCGTTCTCAACGAGGCGCGGCGAGCGCGGGTACGCGCGATCGATCAACACGATCGCGGCGGGTAGCGGAGCGTTGCCGTCGTCGGGAAGCAAGGTCGCCCTCGCGTCGCGAAGTGCGAGGTGGCCGAAAGCCTCTTCTTGCGTGGCGACCGCGAGGTCGGCGGGCCAACCTCGCAGATAGGCGTCGAGCGCGCGGTCGCGCGCTTCGATCGGTCGGAGATTCAGCGCCGGATGCAGCGGATCGGCGAGCGCGAATTCGAGCACGCAGAACGCAAGCGCGACGTAGGCCCGACGGCGAGATGCGCGCGGGATTGCGAAGGCAAAGGCGGCGAGAACGTAGCCGATCCACGCACCCGCGTAGTGCGTCCCCATCGTAAACGTCGTGGGCATTCGCGAGAGCAGCACCTCCGCGAATGCCGGAATCGCCAGAACGATCGCACGTGATTGCAACGGAATAAACGCGAGCGGCGCGAGCGCGAGGACGAGAAAACCGAGGCGCGCGATCGACGTCGCCGGCAGCGAGCGAACGTCTGCGGCGTTCCACGCGTAAAAGCGAGTCGGCTGCCATGCGGGGTTCGCGCCGACGTGCGGAGCGATCGCGAAAAAGAAGAGCGCGACGACGACGAAGGCGAGCCCCGAGAGCGCGAGCAGAAATCGCCGCATCGCGACATCGCCGCGCAACGCCCACGCCGCTGCAAGAGCGCCGACCGCGATAAAGAGTGCCTGATCTTCCTTCACGCCGATGGCGCAAACGGCGAAGAGCCCTGCGAGGCGGAAACGACGCGCGTCGAGAGCCCAGACCAACCAGAGCACCGCCGCCGGCGCGAACGCATTTTCGTGAAAATCTACGAACGCCAACCCTGCGAGCGGAGGATAGAGCGCGGCGATCCATGCAGCCCATGCCGCCGTACGCGCGTCGGCGCGACGTTCGACGATGGCGTAGACCGCAGGAATGACCAGAGCGCAGGCCACCGACTGTACCGCCACCAGCACCAGCGGCGAATTCCACACGTGCAACAACAGCATCGGCACGCCGAGGACCGGCGAAAAATGAAAGGCCCAATGGCTGCCTTCGATCGTGTTGCAAAGACAGAGAAAATTGCTTCGGAGGCTCTGAGCGAAGATTCCGAAATCGACCAAGTTTCGGTGCACCGCATACCGCCACGCCCCGAGCGCGGTAAAGAGCACCGCATATCCGGCGGCGATCGCCCAGGGAAGTCGCCGTCGCACCGCCGCTACTGCGTGGCGCCGATTGCGGCGCGGCGCGTCTGAAGATACGGCCACACGAACGCGTCGATTTCGCCGTCGAGGACGCCTTGAGCGTCTCCGACTTCAACGTTGGTACGATGGTCCTTGACCAGCTGATACGGTTGCAGAACGTAGGAGCGGATCTGCGAGCCCCATTCGTTGGCCTGCCGTTCGCCGCGCAAAGAACTTAAGCGTTCGTCGCGCTCCTGTGCGGCGCGCTGCACCAGTTTCGCGCGCAGAATATTCATTGCGACTTCGCGGTTCTGTGCTTGCGACCGTTCTTGTTGCGAAGCGACGATAATGCCGGTCGGTTCGTGGATAATGCGGATCGCCGACTCGGTTTTGTTGACGTACTGGCCGCCCGATCCACCCGACTTAAAGGTTTCGATGCGGACGTCGTCGGGCTTAATGACGATTTCGCCGTGTTCTTCGCCGGTAATCTCCGGAATAACGTCGACGGCAGCAAACGAGGTGTGGCGTCGATGCGCTTGATCGAACGGCGAGAGGCGAACCAAACGGTGGACGCCGCGCTCGCTCTCCAACATGCCGTACGCGTTCCGACCGCGCACGAAGAACGTCACCGATTTTAGCCCGGCCTCTTCCGCCGGCGACTCCTCGACGAGTTGCGTCTGGAAGCCGTGTCCTTCGGCCCATCGCAGGTACATGCGCAGGAGCATCTGCGTCCAATCGGCGGCGTCGACTCCGCCCGCACCGGCGAAAATACTGACGATCGCTCCGTGATTGTCGAACTCGCCGTCGAAATTCGCGGCCATCTCCAATTCGTTGAGTTCGCGTTCGCAGGCGGCGATGCTCGTATCGATCTCCGTCTGCGCGCCTTCATCGTCGCCGAAGAGTTCGAGCATCTCGCGCGCGTCGGCGAGCGACGCGGCGATCCGGTCCATCGTGCCGAGCTCCTCTCGGAGATCGGCGAGTTCTTTCATCGTCCGCTGAGCGGCCCCGGCATTCTCCCAGAAGCCTTCCGCGCGCGACCGCTGGTCGAGTTCGGAGGCACGACGCGCCTTACCGGCATAGTCAAAGACGCTCCTTGAGGCCCTCGAGGCGAGCGCTACCGGCAGAGATCGAGGTTCGTTGCGTTTGACTCATTGCGGCGCGGTCGCTTCTGGATTTTTGCGCGAGCACCTTTCCAAGCGTGGCCCGCGCGTGAACGAGAGATACCACTACCCCGATGGAGGCATCATGCTCGATTTCAACACTCAGACCACGTTGCCCAATATGCTCGGCGGGCTCTCATCGTTCGCCGACCCGCTGCAGGCTCTCGAAAGCCCGGGAACGCGCGGCTCCGCCGGCACGAACGACGGCATCGCGCGCTTCCTACCGCCTGGCTTCTCCGAAGGCGGCGGCGCCTTTCCGGTACCGGGGCCCTTAGCCGGCATTTCCAATTTACTGATGCAACTCATCGGTATGCTCGGCTCGCTCCTCAACGGTGGAGGCATGCCGTCCGGAGGTGGAAACCCCGCCGCAGCGCCGGAGAACTATTTTTCGAACGCCGGCGGTTCCTCGACCGGCGATCCGCACCTGCGTTTCACGGGGCAGAGCGCGGCGGGAAATCTCGCCGGCAGCTGGGATTCGATGAGCGCACATGGCGATCTCCTGGACTCAGATTCGGTCCCCGGCGGATTTTCAATCTCCACGACGCCGACTGCGCCGAATGCGCGGGGCGTCACCTACAACGCTTCGGCGAGTATCACCACCAACGGCGGCGCCACCGTTCTCACCTACGGCGCCGACGGCAACGCGACGATCTCCCAGAACGGAAACACGACCGCGCTCGCACGCGGCCAAAATCTCACGCTTCCCGGCGAAGCGGTCTCGTGGAATGCCGACGGGTCGATGCAAGTGAATGTCGACGACGGCAACGGTGGGACGATCGCCACGACGCTATCGCAGAACGGGCAAGGCGTCGACATCCGTGCCAACGCACAGAACGTTGACCTCGGCGGCGACCTCGTCACCGGTGCGACGCAGGGACCGCCTCAACGGATCGGCGGGCCGATTCCCGTGCCGCCGCCGATCCTCGATCCACGCATTCGGTACACGCGGTTCTGATCGAACTCCCGAGCGGCGGTTATCCGAGTGCCGCCGCTCCCGGCGCCCCGTGGCACTTTTTGAATTTTTTCCCGCTCCCGCAGGGGCAGAGATCGTTCCGGCCGACCTTCGGTTGATCGCGGTGCTTCGGCTTCGCCGGCTCTTCGCTTCCGAGATTCGTTCGCAAATCGCGCTCCGGCCGCATACCGCCGGGAATCGGGCCCAGCAAGGCCTCGACGTCGCGCTCGGAGAGATGCCCGCCCTCCGCCTCGCCCTCGCCGCCCTGCAGCGAGATCGGCGCCCCGTTGGGGGCTTCTTCTCCGTACTCGATCTGCACGTGGAAGAGCGCCTTAATGGCCTCATCGGCGATGTTGTTTTTCAGGTCTTCGAAGATTTCGAAGGCCTCTTTCTCGTATTCGACGCGCGGATCGATCTGTCCGTAACCGCGCAGGCCGATACCATTCTTTAGATGATCCATCACGTACAAGTGATCGACCCACTGGCGATCGATGATCGGCAACAACAAGAAGCGCTGTTCGACGACGCGCATCATATCGGGGCCAACCTCGGCCTCTTTTTTCTCGTACGCGGCAATGGCGCGCTCTTCGAGCAAACGACGGATTCCCTCGCGATCGTGACGCCCCAATTCTTCCAACGTCACGCTCTGCTTCACCGGGAAGATAATATCGAGTTCGTTGAGGAGCTCGGGGAGGTCCCAGTCGCCGGGGTGCGCGTTTTCGGCGATATTTTGTTCGATCGATTCGTTGATTTTAGCGGCGAGCGTCTGCAGCATAAACGAGCGCGAATCGAAGGTCCCTTCGAGGATCGCCCGCCGATCGGCGTAGATGATCTCGCGCTGCTTGTTCATCACGTCGTCGTATTCGAGAACGTGTTTGCGAATTTCGTAGTTGTGGTTTTCGACGCGCTTCTGCGCGTGTTCGATGCTGCGCGACACGAGTTTCGATTCGATCGGCGCCTCGTCGGTAAAGCCAACCCGCTCCATCATCGACGTCATCCGATCGCCGCCGAAGAGACGCATCACTTCGTCTTCTAGCGAGAGATAAAAGCGCGTCGATCCCGGGTCGCCTTGGCGCCCCGAACGGCCGCGCAACTGGTTGTCGATACGCCGCGATTCGTGGCGCTCGGTACCGATGATATGCAAGCCGCCGATTTCGGCGACGCCGTCGCCGAGTTTAATATCGGTGCCGCGGCCGGCCATATTCGTGGCGATCGTCACTTGCGCGTAGCTGCCGGCATCTTTGATAATGTCGGCCTCTTGCTCGTGATACTTTGCGTTGAGCACGTTACATTCGACGCCTTTGCGGCGGAGGTTCCCGGCGAGCAACTCGCTTTTTTCGATCGAACGCGTTCCGACGAGGACCGGGCGCCCCTTGCCGTGCTCGGCGATAATCTCCTCGACCACCGCCGCAAACTTCGCCTTTTCGCTCTTGAAGACGATATCCGGATAATCTTTTCGCACCATCGGCATATTCGTCGGAATGGTCACGACGTCGAGGCTATAGATCTCGCGGAATTCCCGTTCCTCAGTCTTTGCGGTACCAGTCATACCGGCGAGGTGATCGTAGAGGCGGAAAAGGTTCTGGAAGGTGATCGTCGCGAGCGTCTGGTCCTCACCGCGGACTTTGATGCCTTCCTTCGCTTCGATCGCTTGGTGGATGCCGTCGGAGTAGCGGCGTCCGTACATCAAGCGCCCGGTGAATTCATCGACGATGACGATTTCGTCGTCTTTAATAATATATTGCTGGTCGCGATGAAAGAGATTCCACGCCTTGAGGCCGGCATTCAATTGATGCGCGAGCTCGATATTGCGCTGGTCGTACAGGTTGGAGATGCCCAGCATCTTCTCAACCTTGGCGACGCCGGCTTCCGTAACGGGAACGGCGTGCGCCTTCTCGTCGACCGTATAATCTTCGCCCTTTTTGAGCCGCGGAATTACCTGTGCGAACTTCCCATAGAGATCGGTCGATTCTTGCGAGGGGCCGCTGATGATGAGCGGCGTCCGCGCTTCGTCGATGAGGATCGAGTCTACTTCGTCGATCAGCGCGAAGTAGAGGTCGCGCTGAACGAGGTCTTCTTTCTGCCACGCCATGTTATCGCGCAGATAATCAAATCCGACTTCGTTATTCGTAACGTAGGTGATATCGCATCCGTAGACTTCGCGACGTTCGGTCGGCTCGAGCCCGTGTTGGACGATGCCGACGGAGAGGCCGAGCGAGCGGTAGAGCGGTCCCATCCATTCGGCGTCGCGCCGGGCGAGGTAGTCGTTCACGGTGACGACGTGGACGCCGCGCCCGACGAGCGCGCGTGCGTAGACGGGAAGCGTGGCGACCAGCGTCTTGCCTTCGCCGGTCCGCATCTCGGCGATGCGTCCTTCGTAGAGCACCTGGCCGCCCATGATCTGCACGTCGAAGTGGCGCATCCCCAGTACCCGGCGCCCCGCCTCCCGCGTGACCGCAAAAGCCTCCGGCAGAAGCCGATCGAGTTCTTCACCTCGGTCCAGGCGCAGACGAAACTCGGCGGTCTTTCCGCGAAGCGCCTCGTCGTCGAGCGCGGAGATCTCCGGCTCGAGGGCGTTGACCTGAGTCGCGGTCTTGCGCAGACGCACGATATCGCGTTCGTTCGCGTCGAAGAGGGTTTTGAGGAAAGCCATGCTGAGCTATATACTCCGAGAAAGATCAGATGTTGTGGTGCGTTCTTGAACCGGCAAGAGCGGAAGGTCGACCGAGAACGTGCTCCCGGCATTTTCTTTAGAACGCACCTGAATGCTTCCCCGATGCGCTTCGGCTATTTTTTTGGCGACGTAGAGGCCAATTCCCGAGCCTTCGATGCCTTGGTTACGCGCGTTACTTCCGCGACCGAACCGCGAAAACACCGTCGCGAGGTCGCCCTGCGGAATACCGATGCCTCGGTCGGTGACCTCGAGGATCGCGCGCCCTCCTCTTTTGGCGACGGTGACGACGATCTCTTCGCCGGAATATTTCAACGCATTGGAGATGAGATTATCGAGTACGTGACGGAAACGCGAACGATCGAGTTCGACGATGACGCCTTCTTCTCCCGAAGCGAAGACAACGCGCGGATTATTCGGTGCGATCTCCGCGAGATTTGCCGCGACGTATTGCGCGAAGTCGGTCGGTTTTTGATCGAGAGCGAAGCTCTCACCTTGGGAGTGCGCGAGCGCGAGCGCGTCCTCGGCAAGGCGGACGAGCCGTTTCGCCTGCCCGTAAATCGTTTCGATCTCTTCGGAGTTGGTCTTCGCATTCTCCATGAGCAGCTCGCAGTAGCCCTCGATGACGGTCAGCGGACCGCGAAAATCGTGCGCGAGCATCGCGAGCAGATCGTCCTTAAACTGATTCGACTCTTGCAACGCCCGGTTCGCATCGGTCGATGCAGCGTAGAGTTCAAGATTTCGCAGCGCGAGTGCCGTGAGCGCTCCGAGCTCCTGAAGCAAGCGCAAGCGATCTCGACTAAAGCGAATCTCTCCCTTCGCGCCGACGAGAAGGAAGGCATCGATCGCGTCGCCCGACCCGTCATTCGCTCCATGGACCAGCGGAGCGACGGCAAAACCCACTCCCTCGATGAGCCGCTGAACGCGACGCTCTTCGGGGCCGATCCCCATCGCTTGCGTGACGCGCATATCGAGCGCGAGCCCCGTGCGAGCGATGAGCCCGTCGACCTGTTCGCCGAACGAGCCGACGAGGCCGTACCGGTCGCCCATCCAGCGCAGCACGCACGCCTGTTCGGCATCGACGAGCGAGGCCGCCAAGCGCGACATTACCTCGGCGAGCGTCGGCAGATCGACCTGCCCGAGAATCGTTCGTGCCGCCTCGGCGAGCGTTTCGCGCTCCTGGGCGCGGCGCCGTTCGCGTTCGTACGCGTGGGCGTTGGCGAGCGCGATCTCGAGATGCGAGGCGAGGGTACGCACGAACATCGCCCGCTCGTCTTGCGGCCACGTGAAGCCGCCGTCGACGCTGCGCATGGCGATTAGGCCCCACAGGTTCCCGTCGATCCGCAGCGGGACGACGACGCCGGAGCCATCGCCGAAGAGCGCTTCTCGCGCCGGGCGGGGAAGCAACGCCGAATCCGAAGGGTCGTCGACGACGAGGAACGGTTCCAAGCCCGCCCGTTCGACGCGATCGAGCGGCGTAAAGCCGCGCGAACTATCGCGCGAACGCATCGCGCGACGCACGAGCGTATCGCCGTCGAGAACGTAGGCGAAACAATCGATCGGTAACTCGTGCGAGGTCGTGACGACAAACACGAGGAGCACTTCGTCGACGTATTGTGTATCGCGCAAGATGCGAACGACGCGTTCGAGCGATTCCGCCTGCGTTCGCCGCGCGCGCTCGCGCTCGTAGAGCCGAGCGTTGGAGAGCGCCAACCCGACGTGGAACGCGAGGGAGCGTAAGGCGCTGATATCGGCATCGTCGAACGCGTGAGGTTGCGCCGATTCAAGGACGAGCGCGTTCTCGATTTTCCCATCGACGATAAACGGCACCCCGATCGCGCTGCGAGCGCCGCCTTTGTTTGCGTCGTGCCCGGCATCGTAATCGTCGCGGCGCGCCGCCAATCCGGAGAATACCTTGCGCAGTTCGCTTTCGAGTTCGATCGCCGCCGTGGGCGCATCGGCGAACGGCGCGCTCGAAGCGACGGGGACGACGCGGTTATTCCCGGAGCGCTCGAATATCGTACAGGTATCGGCGTTAAACGCCGAACGAACCCCGCTGACGATACCGCTAAGAACGTCCCTCCGATCGAGCGATTTATGAAGTCGTTCGTTGACCATCGCCAACAGTTGGCTATCGCGTGAGAGCCGATGCGCGGCCTCGAGGGCTCGCGCGGTATCGAGCAGGTGGGTCGCAATTCCGCAATAGGTGACGAGATCGCCCTGCGTCGCTTCGTCGAGCGGCTCGTCGAGGCCGATGGCCAGCACGCCGATCGTTTTTTGCGCCGTGATGAGCGGAATAAAAAAAGCATCGCAATCGAGCGCGGTGGTGCTTACCCCGGCGAGCACGCGCTGTTTATCTTGCGGAACGAAACAGAGGCCGTCGCGCTCGAAGCGCGCGAGAGCGTGGAGGAAAAGCCTCCGCAACTCGTGAGAGCCATCGCGCAACCGAAAACCCGTCGCCTCCTGCGGTACGGTGGCGACGACGAGCGTATCGTCGACGAACAACATCGCCGAGACGAAGCGCGCGCGCGCGATATCGGCAGCGCCGCGAGCGAGCTCGTTCGCGCGATCCTGCGGCTCGCTCGCGGCAATTAACGCCTCGAGCGCCGAAAAGAGCCCGCGCGAATCGCCCTCGGTCATCGTCTCTGCACGTTTACGGACTCAGCGCGATGCCGACGACCGTCCCTCCGACCGAGAGCGAGGCCTTCGGCGCCACATTTCCGGTCGCTCCCGGAGCGAACACGAAGACCTTGTTTGCACCGCTATCGGCAACATAAATGTTTCCGGTCGCGTCGATTTTCACGTCGCTGGGAGCGATGAGGCCGGTCGAGGAGCCGGCGATAATCGCAGTCGGCGCGACGTTGCCGGTCGCATTCGCTGCGAAGACCAACACCGCCGGGCCGATGCCGACCGCCGAGGGATCGGCGACATAAATCGTGCCGTTGCTCGCGACTGCAACGCCGCGCGGCGAGCCGAGGTGCGTCAACGAACCGACGATCGCGGAGGAGGGCGGAAGGTTCAGCGGCGTCGCAACCGGCGCGGGCGTCGGCGACGGGCTCGCCGTCGGCGAACCCGACGGGCTCGGCGTCGGGCTCGGCGTCGCGGTTGGGGCCGGGGTCGCGGTCGGAACCGGCGTCGGCGAGGGCGTCGGAATCGTATAGGTCGCCACGGTCGCATCGCCGCTATTTGCGACGATCACCGCATTGCCGCTGACAAACGCGGCTCCGGTGGGGATATTCAGCAACGTCGCCGATCCACCGATTGCATTTTGCAGCGCCGGTGAACCGCCGACGATCGAGAAAACGAGCAGCTGGCTCGGGTCGATCGAGGCCGGGTTGAGCGTGGTAATCGCCATGAGATTCTGCGCTCGCTCGATACTGAGCCCTCGCGGCTCGGGCACCGCGAGCGAGGCGCCCAAGTACGTCGCATAGGGAAGGACGTTTCCCGTCGCCTGCGGCTTAAACTGAAGGATCGACGACGACCCGGTGCTCGCATTGTAGTTTGCTACCCAGAGGTTCCCGGTGGAATCGAAATCCAGATACTGGGGAGCGTTCAGCGTCGTCGATGTTCCGCCGATCTGATAGCTCGGCGCCGCTAACGAAGCGGTTGTCGACGAGAAAATCGCCACGGCATTGAGCGAGGTGTTCGCCGCATAGAGCGTCGAGGTGGCAAAATTCGGGCCGATATTGAGGTTGGTCGACGTACTGGAATTGCACGCAGCGACCGCGACTGCGACGCTGATGGCGGCGAGTCCGAGGGTTAAACGACGAAGCATGAAGTCTCCTTGAGAGCGAGCTGACTCAGGTTCCGCCCCGCCCCGATCTTTCCTTGGCTCAACCGGGCGGAGGGAGCCTGGTGAAGGTACCAGAGCGCGAGGAGGAGCCCCGCGAGAACGAGGACGGCGACGATCGTGCGCAGGAGCAGACGCCGACGATAGATCGGGCGACTCGACTCGGTATCGATGATCGAACGGGGCAAAAGGTTACTCCTTTGGGTAGATGATACGGCCGGGAAGTCGCCGAGCGGCCTCGACGCGGCGGGCACCCAGCAGCGAGAGCATCTCACCAACCGTCACAAAACGATAACCCGCTTCTCGGAAGGCCGGGACGATCTTCGCGAGCGCCTTCACCGTGGAGCGTTTTCCGCTATGTAACAGCAGAATCTCGGGTTCGGTGGCGTGAGCGGCGACGTGCATCTCGATCTCGTGTGAGGTGAGTTCGCGCCAGTCCCCGGCATCGTCGCTCCAAAATATCGTCTTCATACCGAGCGACTGCGCGACGCGCAAAGTGGCGGCGGTATAGCGCCCGTGCGGCGGCCGGAAGAGCGCGGCTGCGGAGCGATCCCCGGTGATCCGGAGAAGCGTGTCTCGCCCCTCCACCAGTTCGCGACGGACCTGCGCCGGCGTTTCGTGGTCGAGATCGGGATGAGTCTGCGTGTGATCGCCGATCTCATTTCCATCGGTGGCGATTCGACGTGCTATTTGCGGCCACCAGCCTGCGTCGCGACCGATCAGAAAGAAGGTCGCGCGCACGTGGAGCCGCGCGAGTTCGTCCAGCAGCATCGGCGTGTAAATCGGGTAGGGACCGTCATCGAACGTGAGGGCGATGAGACGCTCGCCGCTGCTCTGCGGCGCCGGCACGAGTTTTTGAACGACGCGCGCGGCGCGAACGAACGGCCCCTTCCCGATCGCTCGGTGCAACGACGTCGTCGGTTCGATCAGCGTCGGATGCGGTTTTGAAACGCGTAAAAACCAACGTACGCCCTCGATGCCGAGCAGCACCGCAACGAGCGCGAGAACGATGCGAAGAGAAGGGCGCACGAATCGTTACGGCGATGGTGACGAATGGACGCCGGAATGGGGCAGATCGTGAACGGCGAGCCCGTCATCGCGCCCGATCACCACGGTCACGTCGCTGGTCGCACCTACTGCCGGTGCTTCGACGACCAGAGCGTTGTGCATCGCTTTCGGAAGTCCCGAGGCAACTTTGTCGCCGGCGAACGCCGTAGCGGAATGGGCGCGCACGACGCTGTTGTCGTGGTACGAGATGCTGTTGCCCACCTTTCCGATACGGTAGCCTTCGGCCTTGAGTATGCGCGCAAGATCGGCCGCTGCACCGTCGATACCGCTGCCGTTCTCCACATCGACGCGCAGCGTCGCGGGCGCGATTGCCGCGAGCGCTGCCGGGTCGGCGGTTGGAGCCGGCGACGGCGGAGCGATCAACATCGACTCCACTAAACGCCGACGCGCATTCTTATCCGGGACGATCGAATCGCCGTATCCAGGCAAATAGACGTTCGCCACGTAGGGAACTTGGTGCGCGATGATCTGCGAAGGTTTGATTCCGATATAATAGTGGGCGA
Organism: bacterium; assembly: GCA_021786705.1. Lineage (GTDB taxonomy): Bacteria > Vulcanimicrobiota > Vulcanimicrobiia > Vulcanimicrobiales > Vulcanimicrobiaceae > JABEUX01. Next base: position 9,531 of record JAJYMV010000049.1, on the reverse strand, counting down.
GCGAGATGAGTTCAGCCTTCGAAAAATTCGTCTGGACGTTGGCGAGCATCGTTTTGACGAGCTGCCCGGCATGCAAAATCGTATTGAATTTATCGCGTTCCAACTTTGCGGCAAGTGCGTGAAGCACTTCTTGCTGGCGACGTATGCGGCACGGGTCGCCGCACCAATCGTGGCGATAGCGCATGTAACCGACGGCTTGCGCTCCGTCGAGATGTTGAATCCCGGTCTTCAGGTGAATGTGGAGATGTCCCCAATTATCATCGTAATCGATCGGGCTCTTATCTTTGGGGTCGCTATTTTCGACATCGACGGTCACACCGCCGATATCGTCGATCAGCTCGCGCGTCGCATTGATGCGCAAAACCACGTACCGGTCGAAGCCCGGAATGCCGAGCCAATGGGAGATCACCTGCTCGGCCTCGGCGATTCCACCGTCGGCCTGTGCCTGATTGATCTTCGCCTGGCTCCCGTCGGGCATAGTGGCGACCATATCGCGCGGCACCGAAAGTTCGAAGATTCGTTTGTTGACGAGATCGAGATTGACCGCCCATATGACGTCGCTGCGTGCCTGCGCCGAGAACGGTTGGTCGTTATCGGTATAGTCGTAATCGAGTCCGACGACGAGCACGCGCAATTGCGAACGGCCGAAGACCTGCTGCGGCGAAGGAATGAACGCGTCGCCCAATATTTGCAACGGCGTTTCGTGTTTGAAAATCGAGAAGCCCAATAACGTCGAGACCGCCAAGAGCGCGACGAGCCCGACGACGATGCCGATTCGGCGAGCGACGCGCGGAGGGCGGGGCGGCGGCGTCTGAAGCGGCTGCGATGGTTGCGGGGCACTCCGCCGTGGGCGCGGGATAAAGTCCTCAGGCATGTACGGAGGCTCCCATGACGACGCGCGCGGCGAAATCGAACGCCGTCGCGGCGGTGAGTTCGAGATCTACGAAGGTTCCCGGCGTGAGATCGCCTGCGACGAAGACTCCGCCGTCGACGCCCGGGGCTTCGCCTTGCGAACGACCGTACCACACGGTTGCCGGGAGATGCGCGCGCAATGGATCGCCACGGCGCAGAGTCCGACGTTCTTCGACGAGCACGCGTTCGACGCTGCCGACGCGAGCGAGCCGGGCCTTTTCCGATGCGGCCCGCTGCGCCTCGCGCAGACGGAGCAAACGCTTCCGGCGTTCGCGTGCGGGAACGCGCGAGCCCAACTTCGCTGCCGGCGTGCCCTCCTCGGAGCTATATTCGAAAAACCCGACGCGATCGAGAGCGGCACGCTCGATCCATTCTTCGAGATAGGCAACGTGTTCTTCACGCTCGCCCGGGAACCCGACGATAAAGGTCGAGCGCATCGTAATACCGGGAATGCGTTGCCGAAAGGATTCGATGATTTCTAGGTAACGCTCGCCGTTACCGGGGCGAAGCATCGCGCGCAAGACCTCCGGGTGGGCGTGTTGCAGCGGCATATCCATGTATTTGCACACCTTCGGTAAACGCGCCATCGCCTCGATGAGTTCGCTATCGACGGTTGCGGGGTACAGATAGAGCAAGCGAATCCACTCCAGGCCGTCGATGTCGTGCAGTCGCTCCAAGAGCGTCGCCAAACCACCGCGGCGATAGCCGCGATCGCGCCCCCACATGGAGGTGTCCTGGGCGATGAGAATCAGTTCGCGCGTCCCCGCCGCCGCGAGCGCTCGAGCCTCGGCGAGAATCGACTCCTCGCTGCGGCTGCGAAACGCACCGCGCAACTGCGGAATGATACAGAAGGTACAGGGATGGTCGCATCCTTCCGCGATTTTCAGATACGCAGTCGCCTGAGGCGTTGTGATAAGCCGCGGCAAGAAATCGTGTTCCGGCTCGGCTTCGAACGCCAGGCGTACGGGTTTGCTCCCCGCTCGCACGTCGTCGAGCAATTCGACGATCGACGCATACGAGCCGGTCCCGACGACTCCGTCGATCTCGGGAATGAGCGACTGAAGCTGCTCGCCGTATCGTTGCGCCAGGCAACCCGCCACCACGAGTTGTTGGTTCGGGCTTTTGCGCTGCGCCCGTTCGAGGATGACCTCAGTCGATTCCGCTTTCGCCGGGTCGATGAACGCGCACGTGTTGATGATGACGGTGTCGGCGGCGTCGGCGTCGCTCTCTAATTGCCACCCGGCGGCACCGAGCTTTGCGATCATCACTTCGGTGTCGACGAGGTTTTTCGCGCAGCCTAAACTCACGAACGAAACGGAAGGCATCGCGACGGCTCTTAGCGGTAATTCACGAACTGCAGAGGCAATTCGAAATTTGCGGCTTTGAGCGCGGCGATCACCGCTTGAAGGTCGTCTCGGTTCTTCCCGGTGACGCGAATTTGCTCGTCTTGGTATTGCGCGCTGACTTTGAGCTTGAGCGCTTTGATGCGCTCCATCAATTCCTTGCTCTTGTCCTTCGGGATGCCGCTGCGCAAAACGATCTTGCAGCGAACCATCGAATTGGCAGCCGGTTCGTTCGCCCCGATTTCAAAAGCCTTGATATCGATACCGCGTTTCGTCGCTTTAGCTTGCAGCATGTCGATGACGTTGCGCATTTTCATCTCATCGTCGGCGAGCACGGTGATGCTCTTATCGTCGGACTCGAGGCTCGTTTTGCTATTGCGAAAATCGAAACGCGTCTCGATCTCTTTTCGCGTTTGATTTAATGCGTTATCGAGTTCTTGACGGTCGATCTTTGAAACGATATCGAATGAGGCTTCGCTCGGCATTACAGCGTAAAAGTCCGTTCCACGACGACGCCGGCACCGCCCAAGGGCCCGACGTTCTTACCGTCGACGTTGAAGGTGACGGCAGCCGCGTTTCCGACGCGCACGGTGACGTCCTTTCCTCGGAAAGCGCGCTGCGTACCGGCGGGAAACGTCCCCACCATGCTAACATTCCCGTCAACGGTAACCCGCAGCCACGAGGTGCCCGCAAGGCGAACGATCAGCGTCCCCTGCCCGGGAGAAAGGCTCGCGCCGGGGCTCGGGCTCGCGCCGGGGCTCGGGCTCGCGCCGGGGCTCGGGCTCGCGCCGGGGCTCGGGCTCACGCCGGGGCTCGGGCTCGCGCCGGGGCTCGGGCTCGCGCCGGGGCTCGGGCTCGCGCCGGGGCTCGGGCTTGCGCCGGGGCTCGGGTTCGCGCCGGGGCTCGGGTTCGCCACAGCGACCGGGGCACTCGGCGGTGCGGAGTTCATAAGCGAGTAGGTGAGATAGGCGACGAGAAGAACCGCGACGACCCCGGCCGCCCAGAGCCACGGAGCGAGCGTCTTCTTCCCGGCGGCGGGAGCCACGGAGCCCCCATCCTCGTCGTGCGTCTCGCCCTCGCCGGGTACCCGCGACGCCGAGGAGTTGCCGGCATACTCGCGGAGCGCCTCCTCGACATCGAGCTTCAGGAAGGCACCATAGGTACGAATGAAGCCCCGGACGTAGACCGCCGCCCCGATTCGATCCCACTGCTCGTCTTCGATCGCGGCCAGGTAAACCGAGCGAATGCGAGTCTGCTCAGACACCTCCGGCAACGTGAGGCCACGGGCCTCACGTGCAACCCGAAATCGTTCTCCAAGCGCCGCCATTTGCGCTTGTGGTTAGCCTTGTTAACCCGTTATCCTCGTATCAAGCTATGGCAAAGATTCGTGTGATTGCCGCAATGAGCGGCGGGGTGGACTCGGCGGTTGCGGCCGCCCTCCTGGCGGAGCGGGGCTACGACGTCATCGGCGTAACGATGCGGATGTACGAAGCGAGTCGACCCACGCACGCCAAGAGCTGCTGCGGCATCGACGATTTCGACGATGCACGGCGGAGCGCCGCGATTCTTGGAATTCCGCACTACGTCCTCGACTTCGAAGAGGCATTTCGGCGCAGCGTCATCGAGCGCTTCGCCGATGAGTACGCGCGCGGCCGTACCCCGAACCCGTGCGTGAGTTGCAACAATCACGTGAAGCTCGGGACGCTCCGCAATTATGCCGATCGTATGGACGCGCGCTACGTGGCAACCGGACACTACGCCCGCATCGATCATCGCGACGACGGCCCGCATCTCTTCCGCAATCCGTCGGCGAAAGATCAAGCCTACGCGCTCGCCCAACTGACGCGCGATCAGCTCGACCGTTTGCTGCTTCCGCTCGGCGACCTCGACAAAACACGGACGCGCGAGCACGCGCTCCGCTTCGGCCTCCCGATTCACAACAAACCGGAATCGCAGGATATCTGTTTCGTCGAAGGCGGCGATTATCGCGACGTACTCGCGCGCGTTCGTCCCGAACTTCGCAAGCAGGGAGAGATCGTCGGAACCGACGGCATCGCGCTCGGAAGCCACGCCGGCGTCGCGAATTTTACCGTCGGTCAACGCGCGCCGCTCGGCGGATCTCCCGAGCCGAAATACGTTATTCGGCTCGATGCGGCGAGCAATACCGTCGTCGTCGGGCGCGGCGAGGAGTTACTTGCAGACGGCTTACGCGCCGATGAGGTGAACCTTATTCGCCCGGAAGGTTTCGATGAAGGTCGCGAGATCGACGCCATGATTCGTTACCGGAGTGCGCCGGCGCGGGCGCAGGCACTGCGCGAGGCCGACGGGACGCTGACGCTGCGTTTCACCGAGCCGCAGCGCGCGATCGCTCCGGGACAATTGGCGGCACTCTTCGCTCCCGGCGGCGACGAAGTACTCGGTGCGGCGACGATTCGCGAGGCGATCCTAGGGTAATCCCCGGGAGCGCGCGCGCCGAGAGCGAAGGCATCGATCGTACGTAAGAAAGTTGAGGTTAGCGATCGATGATCCGTAGAACTGCATTTGCCCTGCTCGCTCTCGTCCTTTTCAGCGCCTGTGCAAAAAACGCGACGACGACGAAACCTTCCGAATCGACGACCGCTGCTACGGCCGCTCCTCCGACGACAACGACGGCCAATCCCAAAACGCGATCGTCGGCTCTTCCTCCGCACGCCGCCACGGCATCGACGCACCCGAGAGCAACGGCCTCGACGTCACCTCAGCAGCAAACGGCAACGCCGCGCGCCATCGCACCATCGGCACGCCCGACAGCACATGCGGTCGCACCGACCGCTATAAAATCGAGCGCCGCTCCATCACCGAAATCGGTCGCGAGCGTCGCGCCGACGGCCAAGGCGACGGCAACCGTGACGAGCACGCCTGCGGCGGTCGCGGTTACCGGAGATATCGCGCACGGACGCTCGCTCTACGAACAGCATTGCGCCAATTGCCACGGCGTCGACGCGCAAGGCGGCATGGGTCCTTCGTTGCAGAATGAGGATTCGCGCAAGACCTTCGCGCAGACCGTGGCGTGGATTAAAAACCCCGCACTACCGATGCCGAACCTCTACCCCGGAACGCTTAGCAATAAAGACGTCCTCGATATTGCAACCTACGTGCAATCCCTGAAATAGCAGTCGCTCCGATACCCGCATCCAACTGCCGTTCGGGGGCGATGAAAGGTCGGGGGATGGCCGCTCGGTTGCTCCGGCCCAATCGGAGTCGGAGATTATTTCGATTCGGGCTTGAGTCCGTTCGTCATGATTCCCATGGCGTGAAAGCCGGAGTCGACAAAATGCACCTCCGCGGTCACCGCTCGCGCGAGATCCGAGGCGAGGTAGACGGCCGTTTTGCCGACATCTTCGGGGGTTACGTTGCGACGAAGAGGTGATTCGGCCGCTACGACATCGAGAATGTAGCGTAGCCCGTGCACCTGCCGCGAGCTCGCAGTTGAAATTGGCCCGGCGGAAATGGCATTGACGCGGATGCCGCGTGGGCCAAGATCGTATGCAAGATAACGCACGATCGCTTCGAGCGCCGCCTTCGCAATGCCGGCCAAATTGTAGTTCGGCACGATAGCCGTGGAGCCAAGATAGGTCAATGCGATGATGCTGGCACCGTCGTCGAAGAGATCGACGAACGCATTTGAAAGTGCGATCAACGAGTACGATGAGATGTCGAGCGCCAGCGCAAAGCCGTCGCGCGACGTCGTGTAGACCTTGCCTTTTAGGTCTTCCTTATTTGTATAGGCGATCGAATGGACCAGCGCATCGAGGCGGCCGTAGTCTCGTCGAACTGCGGCAGCCAACTCGGCGAGCGCTTCATCCGAAGTGACATCGCATGGATAGCAATGCGCCCCCCCGAGTTCGGCGGCAAGCTTTTCTACCTCGTCTCGAACGCGCTCGCCCTGATAGATGAAACATACTCGCGCACCATGTGCGTGAAAGGCCCGCGCGATGCCGGTTGCGATCGACCAACGATTAGCAACGCCGGTAATCAATGCAATCTTACCGTCTAGAAGTCCCACAAAGCTTCAGTATTTGCCGACGAACGAACAAGTGCCTCTTATCGGTTAAGTGCCGATAATATGGGAAATAACATCGGCTGCAGAATACGTTAAGCGACCGGGCGGCAGGAGACGCTCGATCTCGGCGAGGTCCTCTCCTGAGGTGACGATGCTCGGTTCGATGTTGCCGCCTTTGCGTATCTGCGCCATCCCTATCGACGCCAACAGCGCGTTGCAGATACATTTGCGTCCGACGGTGTTCGCTACGTCGCCGCCCTTAGCGACGTAGAGTTTTTCCGGTTCGCTCGGGCAACGAAAAGCGATTTTCCCCGACGGCGTTTTGTAGGCCTCACGCAGATATCCGAGGTCGCAAATGCGCTCGCGCTCTTCGTACACGTCGTCCTCCGATATGCTCCCCTCTAGCTGAGCGACCTTAAAAGGGAACCCTGTCGGCGATGCGAGCGGATCGGTTTTGACGCGTACTTTGCGCGCGATCGCTCGCTCGACCAACGCGCGCTTATAGTCCTCCCGCAGTCCGGATTCCGCGCAAAACGCAAAGGCGGTTCCGATTTGGACGCCCGCCGCTCCAGCCGCAAGCGCCGCGCGCAGCTTCTCCGGCGAGCCATATCCCCCCGCGAGCCAGAACGGCAAGCCCAAGGCACGTATTTTTTCGAGGTCGACGCAATCGCGTTCGCCGTAGAGGATCTCGCCGCTATCGTCAAACTGCATTTTGCCGCGCGGAGGCGCGTTGTGCCCTCCCGCCGTCGGCCCTTCGATAACGAAACCCTCGACGCGCCCGCCGGTTTTTTTTACCATCGTCGTCGCAAGCGTGTTTGACGCGACGATCGCAATAAACTTCGGGCGCCCGAGCGGAGGAAGATCGCACTCCATGTACTCGTGCGGAGCAAACTTCAGCGACGTATCGTCCGCTTCTCCCGCCCCGGTCACCGCGAGGGGATACGTAGCGCTCTCGTGGTTGATGAAGCGATCGATGACATCGGGAATCTTTAGCGGAATCCCCGCGCCCATAAGAATGTAGCCGACGCCGGCGAGCATCGCGCCGTAAATCGACGAAAGGTGCGGGAACTGGATCTTTTCGAGATAATTGATCCCGACCGGGTTATCGTGGCCTTCACGAGCGAGGAAGACCTCAACAAAATTCGCCAGCATGCAAAGCATTTGCATTTTTGGAAGACTTTGCTTCACCGGCATCGGCAGCGTCTTGTAGGGCTGATTTGGCGCTCTGCCTCCCGGAATGTAGTACGTCTTCCAGATGCGCTCTACCAGGTGTTGAAACGGGAACCGCTCGACGCCGCGCCGCATGTGCCCGCCCGGATCGCCATCTTGCAGGCGACGAGCAAAAATCTGATCGAGAGCGACACCCGAAACGACGCCGAGTTGGCCAAGCCCCGAAACGGCACCAGCCAGCCGCCAGCTCGAAACGCCAACGCCCATGCCACCCTGAATGATTGTCGGACTGCCGCTCATTCGCTCATTGTCCCACAATTCACCCGGGATTACTCATTACGGAAGCGCTATTTGAGTCGCCGCCGAATGATTCCCGCATTTTTCGAGATATCGATAGGCCGGGGCGCAGATTCGGAACGCAAGAAGGCTCGGTGCGTCGGCGCGACTCGCTCGCCCAAACCTCCGGCCGAGATGCGGCCGCTATTTTAAACCGGATCGCTCGTCCCGTACAAATGTCTTATTCGAATTCCAATATCGCGAATATTCCGCCATGGGATCGTGGGCTGGCGCACCGCAAGCTTGTCGCCGGTCGACAACATCGCTTTCTGCTCGATCGCTTCGATCTTGTCGCAGGCCTCGGCGATGATGAGTAATTGGCGCAGAACTGCATCCCGGCGAAGTTCGTCTTCCAAAAAGGTATTGCGAGTTTCTGCGCGCAGATACTTTTCGATGCGTTCGATCGATGCAAGAATATCGACAACGCGTTGTTCGCGCCGTTGAGGGTCCCACATATTAGAAGGCATTCACCGCCTCGGCGAGTCGATCTCGAAGGGCCTCGTTCCGCGCGGCCGAGCCGGTTGTGGCGAGGTCGACAGATCGGTGCAGAACGCTCTCGAGAAACAGCGCGACCCTGGAGAGATCGAGTAGCGAAAAGCCGTGCGCGGGAACGTCGACGAGAATATCAACATCGCTTTCAGGGCCCTCCTCGCCTCGCGCCACGGAGCCGAATACCGATGCATGCCGCACGCCGAGCTCGCCCAAGACGCGCCTGTGCTCGCGGAGCGTTCGCAGCACCCGCGGTAGAGAGGCATCCGCAGTGTCGGCGCCCGTTGGCTCTCCGACAAGGATCTCCGCCGAGACTCCGAGGGCCTTCGCAATCCGCACTCCGACGCGAAAGCTCGGCTCCTTGGAATCGCCGCTCTCCACCTTGCGAATTGCGCTCTCGGAAACCCCGGCCATCGTCGCTAATTTCATGGCCGATATACCTGCGCGCTTTCGGAGGTTGCGAATCGAAATGCCGATTGGATCATGCTCCACGAGCATACTCTACCCCAGTCGAGCGAAAGGATCAAGACGATAGCGATCGGTTTGCTACGATTCTATGAAAAAATCGGCGTCAACGCGCTTGATTTCGATCGTTGCCGTGGTCTTTACGCCGACGCCTAGTTCGAACATGATCTCCGCGAGGCGCTCTCCGTTGATAAGAACGATACGAGAGTGGAGGTTTGAAGCGGATTCGTGGGCCGCCTTTGTAAAGTCACTGGTGGTGACGAAGACCCCTTCATCGGCCTTTCGCTCTTGCATGCTTCCCGCAAACTGTTGAATGGCTGGCGAACCGATATTGTTTCCTTCTTTGTATCGCTTTGCTTGAATGTAGACGTTGCTTAAACCAAGGCGATCTTTTCGAACTAGGCCATCGATGCCACCGTCGTTAACCCCGTCGAGTACGATTCCCGAGCCGGGATCTCCGTAGCCCATTGCGATAAGGACTCCGATCATAATCGACGAGAGTACGTGTGGGTTCGCAGTTCGCACCGTATCGAGAATTTCGCCTGTGACCGCGGTTTTAAGCTTGCGATAGGAATTTTGGATACTCTCCTCGGGAGTCTCAACGTTGCTGCCGAATGCCGAACCCTCTCCCGCTGCGTTTCCAGAAGAATCCGACGAGGCATGGTTCTTCCGTAATTTCGATTTCATCTTGAATTCACGGTATTCGACAAACTCTTCGAGGTCGCTTATCGATATTTCGGATTTACAACTGACAAGTAATTGTTTTCCTCGGTC
>JAJYMV010000117.1 GCA_021786705.1 bacterium | reverse complement strand
TGAGCCGACGGTCGAGAATCTCCACGCCGCCCGGATCGGCGGATGCGGCAACGCTCGCCGGCGCCGCCTCGGAGCGGCAGGGCACGGTCGCGATGCTGCGCGGGCGTGGCAAGAGCAACGGCGTCTGCCCGAGCGCGGCCCCCGTGGCGAGCAGTGCGAATGCGATGGTCCCGATAACGCGGAGCATGGCCCGGCGGTTATCGCCAACGGAAGGCTTTCCTTTCAAAATCGAGCAGCCGAGCAGGTGCCCCCACGTATCCGGGCGGAAGGTGAACGCACTCATCTTTACGTTCGGAGGACCCGCCCGTGAAACGACTCGCTCTCCTGCTGGTCGCTCTCTCGCTTATCTCCGTTGGACCGGTTGAGGGTGCGACGATCAACCAGCTACAGAACCTGCGCGGTAGCGTTTCCTACCAGCGCGGAGGCGGGAAGCCGCTAGCGCTACCGCAACGAACGGCGGTCGCGCTCACGGATAACGATTATGCGCTCACCGGTGCGGGGAATTCGCTCGCCGGAATCACGTTGCCGGATAGTTCGCGCATCGAGATGGCCTCCGACACGCGGGTTCAGCTCTCGTATTTCCGGCAATCGCGCATCGCGCACGCAAAATTCCTGGTCTACCAGGGGAAGGTGCGCTTCCGCATCGAGCATCCGCAGGGCGCGCGCGCCGATTACGTCTTTCAGACCCCCAGCGCACAGATGGCCGTCCGCGGTACCTTCGGCGACTTCTCCGTCTCGCCGACGCAACTGGTCGTGAACGTCTACTCGGTCAGCAACCCGAAATTACCGGTCGAAGTGACCTTCAAGAACGGGAAAAAAGTCTTCCTCGGTGCTGGGCAGTCGCTTATCGCCACGTTTGCGGGTGCGCAAGCCGCCGTCACCGTCGGCAACATCAGCCGCCAATCGCTCTCGAATTTCTCGGAGTTCACCACGCCGAAGGGCGTTCCGGGCATCCTCAGCAGCTCCGGTGCGGGAAGCGCAGCCGCGACCACCACGACCGCCGCCGTCGTCGGCGGCACGGCGGCAACCGCCGCGGCCGCCGGTTCCAAAGGCGGCAGCACGCCGCCGACCCCGACCCCGACCGCGCCGCCGACGCCGACCGTCGTCATCCCCATCGGCAGCCTCAACTGTCCGTCGCCTCCGCCCGGCGCCCCAGGAGCACCAAACGCCATACCAACCCCGTGCGGTTCACAACCGGTCGCGCCGCCCGGGAAACCACCCGTGAAAGCCGCGCTCGCATTCGCGGGCCTTCTCGCGCTCGGCTTCGTCAGTCGCCGCTTGAAGAAGTGACGATATGAAACTCCTCGCACTTGCGATGCTTGTGGCGATCCCCTGCGTCGCGAGTGCGCAAGGAGGGAAGCTGCTCGAGAATAGGCACGGAAGCGTTGCGTTCCAACGAGCCGGCGCCCGCGCCGTGCCGCTCGCGGAGCGCGCCTCCGTCAATCTCCGAGATAGCGACGAAGCGATTACCGGCACTCGTTCGCTCGGTGCGGTGACGCTTCCGGACAGCACGCAGATCCTCATCGGCAGTTCGACGCGCGTGCAACTCGCGTTTTTCAATCAAGCCGAAACGACCTCGGCGAAATTCATCGTCAAGGACGGCCGGATCCGGTTCGCGGTTCACCATCCCAACGGGGCGAAGGCAAATTATCTCTTCGTCACTCCCACGTCGCAGATCGCGGTTCGTGGGACGCAGGGCGACCTGGAGGTCGATCCCAGCGGCACGATTCGCCTCAACGTGTACGAACTCGGCGACCCAAATCTTCCCGTGCTCGTCACCACCAACGCCGGGAAAACGTTCACCGTTGCCGCAGGGCAAGGGCTCGTCGCGCGCATCGTCAACGGAGTGGTGCAGGTGGAGGTGGGGAAACTTACGCAGGCGTTGGTCGACCGTTTCACCGGAGACTTCGGACTGCCGTCCAACTGGAATCAATTGAAAAACGCAATCTTACAAAAAGCCGCCCAGCAACTGCCCGCCCCGCCGAGCCTGCCGGTACCGATTCCGATGCCGCCGCGCTAGCATGCGACGAGCGCAATGGATGGATTGATCGCGCTGCTGACGCTCTCGCTGCTCCTCGCAGCGGGGCTTGCCTTTTATGCGGTGACTATTCTTCGCCGCTACCTCGCCGAGCGTGACGAACATCGCCGCGTCCGCGCGCTCTTCACGCGGTACGTGCCGCCCCCGGTCGTCGACGAACTCCTCGCGCGAAAGGACCCGCGGCTTTTCGAGGCTCGTCAATACTACGCGACGATTCTCTCCTGCCGCATTCGAAACTTTGCGCTCCTCGCCGAAGAACTCAGCGCCGAAGAGACGCTCGCCTACCTCAACGAATTTTACGCCGTCGTCGGTAAGGCGGTGCAACGGCATCGCGGGATCATCGAGAGCCTGCGCGGCGAGACGGTAACGGCGGTCTTCGGCGTTCTGGTGGAGGAGCACTTTCAGGAAGAACGCGCGCTACGCGCCGCACTCGACATCGCACGCATGATGAAAGCGATGGAGGGGCAATGGGCCTCGCAGGGCCGGAAGATCCTGCACGTCGGGATCGGCGTGAATTCCGGAACGATCGTCGCCGGCGATACCGGCTACCAACAACGCCGCGAATTCGCAATCGTCGGCAATCCCGCCCAGGTCGCCGCTCGTTTGGAGGGCGCATCGGAAGAGCTCAACGCCGGCATTCTCGCCTCCGAAGCGACCTTCGACGTCGTGCGCGAGCTATTCGTCGGCGTCCCCGCCAGTTCGCTGCCGCTCCGCGGCCTCAAGCGCTTACACTCCGCCTACGTGATTCGCGGCCTGACGCGCCGCGCCGCGAGCGAGGGTGTGATTTCGTTGCCGACGCGCGCGAGCGTCGCGCGCACCGTGCTGCGCGAGGAAGAAGCTGCAACGGTCTACGAAACGGTCGAAAACGCGAGCGCGACGGCGGGCGTCGACGAACGTATTGCATCCAATACGCCCGCACGTTCGGAGCGGTTCGTCGCTCCGGCGCCGTTGCGCGCCGAACCGGTCCGGTTCTCGCAACTCGACGACGAGCAATCGGTCCTTCCCGATCCGCCCTTTGCCACCGGCACCTACGAAGACGACCAGGGGCCGCCGATTCAGCTCCCGCCCTAACGACGGCCCGCCAATCCGCCGAGCCCTCCCGCCCGTTGAAATGGATGCGGGTAGAGCTCCGTAAGGCCGCGAATATCGCCGACGTGAGCGACGATGCCGAACGCCTGATGGAACGGGTGCGAGCGCGGGATGCAGTTGCCTTCGAACAGCTCTACGACGAACATCATCGTATCGTCTGGTCGATTGCGATGCGAGTCCTGGGGGAGCGCGAAGCGGCGGAAGACGTGACGCAAGCAGTATTCATGAAACTTTGGAATGCACCGGAACGATTTGTCGGCGGAAATTTTCCCGGCTGGCTCGCTCGCGTCGCGCGCAATCGCGCGCTCGATGCGCTTCGTTCGCGATCGCTGCGCAGCACCGAAGAGCTTCCGGCTTCATTGCCCGAGGACGAGCGTCTCGAGGAGCTCGCATTCGCACGGCTCGACGCTGGCCACATTCGACGAGCCCTCGCAACGTTGCCCCCGGAACAGCGGAATGCGATCGAGCTTGGTTTCTTCGGCGGCCTGACGCACGAGGCGATCGCCGCGCGCACCGGCGATCCACTCGGCACGGTAAAGACACGCATTCGATCGGGATTACGGAAGCTCCGCACCGCGCTCGACGGAAAGGTCGAACGATGAGCGCGCACGACGCATACCTCGACGACGCGGCCGCACTCGCGATCGGTGCCCTCGCGCCGACGGCGGCCGAGCGCGTGCGCGCCCATATCGCAACCTGCGAAGAATGCCGAGCGGAATACGAGGCGCTCGCGCCGCTGGTCGGAGCGATCGCCGCGCCCGAGGCCGATTTGGCGCCTCCGAGCCCGCTGTTGCGCGAGCGCATCATGGCGCAGGTCGCGCCAGGAGCGAAAGTTCGTTCGCTTCCGCGAAGCACGCGTGCCCCCGCCTGGCCGCTCTATCTCGTTGCCGCCGCCTCCTTCGTCGCAGCGATTATTTCGACGTTCAATCTCGCGACGACGCGCGAGAGCATGAACCAAATGAAAACGCAGGTCGTCGCCCTTCAGCAGCGCGTCGATTCGTTGTCCCACTCATTGCAGAGCGCGCAGATGGCCGCGATCGATCTCACCAGCGCCGATGCAACGCGCATGCCCGTCCGTCACGGCGAGATCGTCATGCGACACGGCCGCATGTACCTTGCGATGCACGATATGCCGATGCCGCCGCGCGGCCACGTTTACCAGGCGTGGGTCATGCCGCGAGGCGGGAAAAAGATCGAACCCTCCGCTACCTTTATGCCGGATCGCGACGGTGTTGCCGTGGTACCGATCGCCGAGCACAATGCCGGATCGATGACCGAAGTCGCGGTGAGCGTGGAGCCCGTCGGCGGAAGCAAACAGCCGACCACCAAGCCGATGTTCGTCGCCTCGCTCGAGTGATACGTGTCGCTCCGCTCTTAGCCGAGCGCAATGCCGAAGCGCTCGTGTTTCTGGAACGCGATCCCTATCTCAACGTCTATCTCAGTTACGTGCTGGAGCGCGATGCGCTCTCGCGGCGTTCGCTCGTCGGCGCGTTTCTCGATAACGCCCTGGTAGGGCTCGCGTATTTAGGGCGACAGATCGTCCTCGCCGGCGATACCGCCGCCGCAGAGGCCTTCGCCGCATTCGCCGCCGGCATGCCGCGCCCGAAAGCGATTACCGCTCCGACGGATCTGGTGGAGGTATTTTGGGATCGCCTTCCCGATTGGCACCGCGCCGCGCGCTTAATTCGCGAACACCAGCCGGTGATGGCGGTCGACGCCGCAACGTTGCAGATCCGGAACGACGCGCTCGTTAGCGTTCGCCGCGCGACGCTCGCCGACCTGAAGATCGTCTCGGAGAACTCTGCGGAGATGATTGCCGGGGAGCTCGAGAGCGATCCGCGTAAACACGGCCGCGAATTTACCGCGAATATCGCCGCAATGATCGAAAGCGAGCTCTGGTGGATCGGCGAATACGCCGGCGAGCCGGCGTTCTTCTGCCATATCGGCGCGTGGTCGCAGCACACCGCACAGATGCAGGGGATCTGGACCGTTCCACACCTACGCGGCAAAGGCATCGCTCGAGCGGCGTTTTCGGCGATCTCGGCACGGCTGCTCGAGATCGTCCCCTCGCTCTCGCTCTACGTCAACGATTTCAATACCGCTGCGATCGCACTCTACCGCTCGTTAGGGTACCGCACCGTCGGCGAGTTCCGCACGATTCTTTTCTAAGGACCTCGCCGGCGCTGCGCGGCGTTAATTATCGCGATGCGTTATCGCGTGCTCGACGTTTTCGACGCCGGTTTCAACCGCGTGTTCGGCCCGGGTAAGTAGGTTGACGATCCACCGAATCGTCGCTACAACGCCGATGACCGCAAAGATAAAAACGATGGCGACGGCCCAGGCGGCATCGCGAGCAAAATTCACGAAAAAGTGTTCCATCGGTTCCTCCTTCAAACGCTCGCCCGCGGAACTCTGCGGGCAAGGCCGGGGTTCAACGCAGCGATGGCGGACTCTTCGTTCGATTCCGTAGCTATCAGCGGCGGCATCGCAGGGCTCGGCCCCTGCGACGAAACGATCTTTCCGGGTCAGAGTACGGTCGGCGTCACGCTCTCCGCGGTCGATGCGATCCGCCCGTTCGGCATCTCGCTGCCCGCACCGTCGAGCTCGGCGAGCCGTGCTGCGGGGCGACCGGTAAGCGATGCGGCGAGCCCGCTGGCATTGCGCGCGACCATCCCGTAGATCGATAATTGGGGATTCGCGCCTAGACTCGTCGGGAACGCCGAGCCGTCGAAGACGTAGAGATTTTCGAGTGCGTGGCTGCGGCCGTGTTGGTCGACGACCCCTTCGCGCTCGTCTTTCGACATCGCGCTTCCGCCCATGACGTGCGCGCTCGCGACGCGCGTGCGCAGCACCTCCATCGGCAAGGCGGCGATCGCGACGCGCGCTTCGGCCCACGAATGGTAGGGCACCGCCGATTCATGCAGCGGCAACGCCGTGCGCGCTCCTGCGGCGAACTGAATCTCGGCCATCGTCAGCAACGCGCGCCGCATTCCATCCCAA
>JAJYMV010000063.1 GCA_021786705.1 bacterium | reverse complement strand
GCGAAGCGAACGATATTGACGCGCGCCGACCGTATGAGCCGGCCGTCCTTCGAGAAGCGCGCGGTAAACGCGTCGAGTTTGTGCACGGGTTTGCTGTTCTCAGCGGTTGCGCGTTTGACCGTAACGTCGAGCACGCCGCCGCCCTCCAGGCGATATCCGTACGAGAGCGTTCCTCCGGCGTAGATTGCTTGCATCACCTTCGCTCCGGCAGGGAGACGCTTCGGCAGCTGCACGTGAAAATCGTGCGATGCCGCTCGCACCGCATCGGCGAGCGAGATCGGGTGCTCGATCGCCTTCATGATGCGCCGTTGCTGGCTCGCGTTGGGCAACGCCCCTGCGAGGTGCGATGCGGTCGTCGGCCCAAAATAGGCGACGGCGAGGTGCTGCAGCGTCGCGCGAATCAACGATTCCGGCGTCGCTGCAAATGCGACTGCCGGAATCGCGATGGCGAGCGCGACGGCGGCGATCCGCCGTTTGCGCGGCGCTGCCGCTGCGGGGCGCTGTGGGTTCTCGGCGCGGCGGTGAACTGCGGCGAGATCGAGGCTCGGTGCGGGAGTGGAAACGAGCGCTCCGCGAATGCGATCGCGCAAAATCGTGTCGTTAGGCATGTCCGTTGACCTCCGTCATAGCTGGAGCCGCATCGCGCCGCTCTCCGAGCAGAGCCCGGAGCCGGCGCTTTGCGAGAAACAATCGATAGCGAATCGTTCCGTCGGGGGCGCCGACGACGCGGGCGATCTCCTTGCTGGTGAGATCCGCGTAGAAGTGCAGCACGATAGCTTCGCGTTGCATGCTGGGAAGCGCGAGCAGGGCGCGTTCGATGCCGAGGCGATCGATCGTTGCATCGTCGCTATCGAGGGCGACGTGCTCGATCCGCTCGTCGAGGGGGAGCGAATTGCGGTGGCGACGTTCGCTGCGCATCGTCGCGCGTGCGGCGTTCACGACGAGTCGATAGAACCAGCCGCGAAATGAAGCGGGTTCGCGCAACTCAGAAAGCGCGCGCACGAGCTGCGCGCAGGCCTCCTGTGCGCTCTCCTCGGCGAGCCCGCTCTCGCCGAGAATGCCGCGCGCGATGCGGTAGGCATCGGGCCAGCACGCCGTGAGGAGCGCGTCGAGTGCCTCGCGGCCGCCCGCCTGGGCGGCTCGCACGCAGGCGAGGTCGGGGGAATCGGGCATGGGGCGTTCTTCCTTCCTAGGGGCAAGCGTTCCGGTAGAAGAGATGCACGAAGGGCCCGGAGTGTTGGGTCACGCGCCTCGATACGCGCTTCGCGCTACTCGGTGTGACAAGGGAGCCGACTCGGGGTGACAAGGGAGCCTACTCGGGGTGACAAAGCGGCTCGATCGCGTAACGGTGGGCGGAGCAGGGGCGTTACAAGAGCGTGATACAACGCTCGGCGATCGTCGTGTACGGCGCCGCGATGCTCCAGGGCTTCGCGTTTACGCTCGTGCCCTCGCTGGCGACGCTCTTCTCCGCGCCCCCGTATTCCATCGGCGCGAGCGCTTTCGGCGCGCTCTTCATACCGCTGACGCTCGGCGCGATTCTCGCGGCGTTCGTGACGCCGGCGCTTGCGCGCCGCCGCGGGATGGTCGGCGTGCTCGGTATCGGTGTTGCGGCGAATATCTTCGGGCTCGTCGCGCTCGTTGCGTCGGTCGCCGTTCGCGGAAACGCAGCCTACCTGCTGCTGCTCGTCGATACCAGCGCGCTCGGGATCGGCTTCGGATTCAATTTCTCGGCGGTGAACGAACTCGCGTCGCAGTTAAGCGCTCGATCGACGCGCGACGTCACCTTCGCGAACGTTCTGACCGGTTTGGGAACGTCGCTCACGCCGCTCTTCATCGGCGCGTTCGTCGCGCGCGGAATATGGCCGCTCTGGCCCGTCGTGCTCGCGCTCGCATTTGTCGCGGTGCTCGTGCTCTCGGTTGGGTGGCGCACCGCAGCGCCCGCGCTCGTGGCACGCACGGCGGCGAAAGCGCCCCGTGCGTTGCTGCTCTTCGGAGGCGCGGCCCTGCTCTACGCCTTCTGCGAGGGTGCGTTTTCGAGTTGGGCGACGACGTTCGCGCAGGTCGATCGCTCGTATTCGCTCGCGACCGGAGAAGCCGCACTCGCGGGCTTCTGGCTCGCACTCACGCTGACGCGCGTCGCACTCGCGCTCTCATCGCGCTTCATTCCGGTACGCATCGCGTTTGCGGCATTTCCGTTCGCCATCGCGGCGGCATTCGTCGCCCTGCCGCTCTGGCGGACGCCGATGCTGCTGGTCTGCGGATTCGTGCTCGCGGGAATCGCCTGCAGCATCGTCTTTCCCTATGCGATGTCGCTCGCGTTTACCGCGATGCCGGCCGATGAAAATCGCGTCGCCGGTATACTCGTCGGAGCGTTGATGACCGGCGAAGGCTTCGGCACCTTCGCGATCGGCTTGCTGCGGAGCGATCTCGGGGTAACGCTCGCGACGGTCTATCGCGTCGCGGCGCTCGTTGCATTCGCGCTGGCAATCGTGGCGATACTCGCCGTGAGATCCTCGCCGCCGAGTGCGGTGAAGGAGAGCGCGTAGCGCCGCTCTTCACCGGGTTCAAGGAAGGGTAGCAATCCATGCGCGCCGGCGTAGGCGCGCCCCTGAATCGCCGGCGTGTTCGCCGGCTCCACCGCCAGCACGTAGATGCCTCGCGATAATTGACGCCAAGAAAAAAGTGCGGGGAGCGCGAGCGGATCGTACGCGATCTCGAAGCCGATGCCGCGGCCGCCGCACGCAGCGGGATTGAGAATCGCCGCCCGCGCGCGCCCGTCGGCACAGGGAATCGGCCGGTGAATGAAGACCTGTTCGGCGAAATTTTCCGCGGGTTCGCCGCCGCAATTCCACTCCTCGATACCGGCTTGCGCCGCGGGATCGCGCGCCTCGGTCGCCGAGCGCGATGCGTAGACGCGCGTCTGCGCTCCAAGCAGCGGGAAGCCGGCATTGCAATGATAGAGCAGCATGTGCGGTGCGCGTTCGCCGCCTTCGTTGACGACGCGATCCTCGAGGTGGAGCGTCGCGCTACCGAGCTCGCTTCGCCACCGCCGATGGAGAACGAGGTCGGCACCGAGCGCTTTGCTCTCGCGCATCGTCGCGCGGAGTTCGAAGAAGCAGCGCTCGCCCTCCCACCACGTGCGCGTGCCGTATTCTTGCGCGGGCGTGTTGTCGATGCGCCCGTGGAGCCCGAACGCTCCCCACGCATCGCTCCCCGCCGGGCCGAAATTCGAGAGCCCGCAGGTCGTGAGCCAACCGCCGAAAAACGAGCGCAGCCACTCGTCGCCGTCCGCATCGTAGTACGACGGCGCGGCGATCTCGTTGCTGCTGCGCCATGCAAAAGGTACGCCGTCGAGCGTCGCACGCACGATATCGAGCGCGCGATCGATAACGAACTCCACGCAGAGCCGTCCGGTCTCCAGGCGCACGGCGCGCACTCCCCGCGCGCGCCCGGATGAATATTCGAACTCCGTGATGCCGCCGATCGTCGCGAGCGAGCTCACGCGCGCCGCGAGCTCCGCTTGGGTCAGATCTTCACCGAAGAGCTCGGGCATTGTCGGCGACCGTTAGTGCTGCGTGATTTCGAGCAAGGCGAATCCGCCGGCATCGATGATAACCGGAATGCCGTCGAGAATCTCTTGCTTTTTGAGGTGCCCGAGGTCGCGCCAGGTATTCCAGATCGTCGAAAAAAGGCGGACCGAATGGCGAGCGCCTTTGATCTCGCGTAGTGAAGCCGCGGTCGTAATCGACTGCTCGCTCGAGTTTCCGATAAAGAGCAGCAAGGACGCATTCTCCGATAATACGACGAGCGTGACGCGAGGGTCGGTGACGATCCCCACCTCCGTCAGATCCTTATCGTAGCGCGAGATCGGCGATTCCGAACCGAGATCGGAGGTGGTATAGACCTGCAATCCTTCGGGCATGCGCACGCCGATCCAGGCGATGTGCTTGCCGCGAAACGGCACGTTCACGGCAGTGAGCCAGCGCCATTCGGCAGCGAGGCATGGATCGATCGTCGCTTGCTGCCCGCGGACGTTCAGCCCGCCAGCCCCTTCGATCGCCGCCCACAGGTAGCGCGGCGCATCCCACGGCGAGAGCATCATGCCTTGATTGACGAGAATCTCTCCGTGGAGCCACTCCGAGAATTGTCCGGGCACGGTATTGTTGCGGCGCGGATCGCTGGAGAAGTGGCGGAAGCTCGTCGCCAGTGCTTTTGCCATAAAGCCCGGGTTGTATTTCGCTGCGGCGAATGCGTACCAGTAGGTCACCGCAACCCAGACGCCGCCGAGCAACCCGTAGCCGTTGATCGGCCCGTAGATCAGGTCGCTGCGAGGCACCGTGCGAATTCCGGCGTCGGTCCAGAACTCCGCGTCGCTGAGTCGCGCGATAATGCGCGCCGCACGGTCGGGCGGTGCGACGCCGAAGAGAACGGGAAAGATCAGATCGGCGGTGACATCGCTGCGTTTTGCCCCATCGACATCGATGGTGAGATAGTAGAGGTCGTTATCCGGGTTGACGAGGTGCGTATTGATCGCTTTGGAGAGATCGTCGGCGGCCTTTTTGAAACGCTTCGCCGTCGGTACGTCCTCCAGCAACGTCGCCATTTCCGCGAGCGCTCCGAGCGCGGCAAAGCACTCAGAATTGACCTCCGTGGAAGCGCCGCTGATGCGATAATCTTGGATGACGTTGCGCCAGCCGATGATTCCCCAATCCGAGGTCGCCGTCGCCGTGCACCAGACGAGGCCCTCTTCGTTGCGCTGGGAGAGCATGTACTCCATCGCGTGGATCGCGCGCGGGTAGCACTCGCGCAAGAACTCTTCGTTCCCGGTGACGGCGTAATGGTGCCAGAGCGCGATGACCGCCAGCGGCGTATTATCGTTGACGTTGAGGGAGTAGTCTTCCCACTTATCGTTACGGACGTCGTAGTATTCGACGATTTTTCCGTTCGGCTCTTGCAAACGAAAATATGCTTGGAGCGAATCGTGGGCGAAATCGTGGTTCAAATAATCGGCGCCGAAGGACATCCAGGCGGTGTCGCGCCCGACGCTATTGTTGCTGCGCGTGGGATCGTTGACGAAACACCAGCCGGTCGGCGCGAAGGTTTGGACGCGCAGCATGTTGGCTTTCGCCCAGAGGACCCCTTGGTTCACGTCGTGGCTCGGCGTGCGCAGCACCGATTGCGAGAGATAGTTCCAGTAATAGGCCGAGGTCTCGTGAAGCGCTGTTTTCCCCGGAGGGCAGCGTTTTCGCGCTTCGGCGAGATCGGCGGCGGAGACCGGGGAGAGGACACAAAGAAATTCGACCCATCGCTCGTCGCCGGGTTGGAGATCGATCGCGGTATGGAGCGCTCCCACCGGGTCGCTGCCGAGCGATTCGACGGAATTGGAGAGCACGCCGGGTGACTCATGCGCGACGAGACGCGCGCGGTCGGCACTGGTATCCCAACTCGTCGCGGGAGCGAGCGTCGCGAAGAGCCGCGCGTGCGAAGGAGCGCTCTGGTTCCATACGACGATGCCGCCGAGATCGGTATCGAAGCGTACCTGGACGTCCTGCGACGTATTTCCGCGCAACTCGCAGAAGCCGTAGAGATCGAACGCCGCGGGAGCGTTCGATGTATTCGTGAGATGCACCCGATAGTACGCCGCCGGTGGCGGCACCGAGGCCGCTTCGCGCCCGCCCGCGTTGTAGGCAAAGACCTGTTCGTGAACGTGGACGCCGTTATCGAGTTGATAGACGTAATCTTGGCGCTCGGGATGAATGTGGAATTCGCCGCCGCGACGGGTTAAGCGCAGCTTGCTGCGTCGGTCCCAAAACGCAATTCCGAGGGCACCGAAATAATCGAAGCCGGCATCGGGGCTGTAGATTTTGGCGATCGCACCCGTGGGCTTCAGGACGACGGTGCAGCGCGGGGCCCCGAGCGTACTGCCCTGCGCCATCTGATCGTCGGCGAGAATATAGGCAAAACGTGGGTTTGCGGCGCTTCCGTTTGAAAAATCGGCGCTCGTATCGACCATATCGTAACGCGTCATTAGAGCGATCCCGCCTGGCGCATCATGCCGCCGTCGATGACGACGGTCGTGCCGGTTATATATGCTGCGGCTTCGCTACAGAGCCAAACCACCAGTCCGGCCACTTCCTCGGGCTTTCCCCACCGGTGCAGCGGAATTTCGGCGAGCAACTCGTTGTCGAGTTTCGGGTTG
>JAJYMV010000099.1 GCA_021786705.1 bacterium | reverse complement strand
ATGGGCTCGGCGGGTTTTGCGGGCTGCGCGGGGCGCGGCAGCGCCGGAAGCAGATCGAGTGGGCTCCGACGGATCGGCGGCAGGTGGAGCCAGGCCGGAATCCGTTTCCAGTGTTGCGTCGCGGGAAGCCCCTTCAGCGCGAGCATCGATTCGTGAGCCTGCTCCTGGACGCGCCACGAGCGGTCGTGGAGCATCGGTTCGAGCGCCGAGAGGAGCGCCGGATCCTTGCTGCCGCCGATCGCCCGTACGGCCTCGATGCGAATGACGCTGTCGGGGTCGGCGAGCGCACGCAACAGCATCGTTCGCGAGACCTTCGCCGCGTAACCGCGAAAGATCGCCCACATCGCCGCCCTTCGGACCGCCAGGGAGCGATCGTTTTCGAACGCCTTTGTTAGCACCACAGCCGCCGGAGCGGCCTGCGCGCCGGTGGCGAAGGCGACGAGATCGATCGCCGCGATTTTGCGAACGATCGGGTTGGAATCGTGACGCGCGGCGCGCATCTCGGCGCGCGCGACCCGGGGGAGCAGCGCATCGGGAACCTGAGCCGCCATGACCTCGCGGTCGAGCGCGTCGAGCGCCCCGACCCGGACGGCGCTGTTGCGGTCGTGCATGCCGTGGAGCATCGCCGGGATACCGCGCCCGTCGGCGAGCAGCCCGAGGGCGAAGAGCGAGAGCGCTCGCACCGCTGGGCGCGAGTCGGCGACGTGGTTGAGCAGGACCGGAGCGGCCGCCGGCTGCTTGGTTCTTCCGAGCGCGAGCGCGGCTCGGGCGGCTAAGAGCGTCCCTCCGGTGTCGAGCATATGCGCGAGCGCTCCATGCCCCAGGGAACGCTGCTGCTCGAGCATCAGCAGCCTCGTTGCCGGGGCGACCGCCGGAGCGGCGGCCCCTGGGAGGCCGGGGAGGGCGAGCGCCGCGGTGGCGGCGAGGGCGAGCAGGCGGATACCCGAGGTTTTCACAGTCGTTCTCCAAGTTTTCAAGATTTTTGGGCGTCAAGCCCAACCAAATTCTCTTCCAAGGCGTTCATAACAGATACGGAGCGCGGCGTCCTGCCGACCTCCAACCACACATCATGCTCCCGGTGGGGGCATTAAGGGAGCAACGAGCATGTCCGACGAGCGCGAACCTCAGCCGAAAGCCCCCGGAATGTCGGTCCGCGAGGCCGGCAAAAAAGGCGGCCAAACCGTCAAGGCCAAGTATGGGCCCGAATTTTACGAAGCGATCGGCCGCAAGGGTGGTTTAGCGACGAAAAAATCGCATGGCCATGCGTTCTATGAAGAGATCGGCAAGAAGGGTGGCAAGAAAGGCGGCGAAGCGACCCGGGATCGATATGGAGCGGATTTTTACGAACGCATCGGACAAAAAGGCGGACAACGCGTCAAAGAGCTTATCGAACAGGGAAAACGCGCCGCACTCGTCGCCGAAGACGAAGAGCGCGCAAGTTAGCCTTCGAGCGCTCGCGCTCGCTCTCGCGTTTTGTGCGATGGCCGCTGCGACGCTCTTCCCGGCGCGGCGCGTGCGCGCGATCGTCATCGCCACGCCGCCGCCCACGCACTCGATCGCCGGCGCGCTCGCAAAATCTCGCGCGATATCGAGATCGCTTTTTTTTACGCTCGACGACCCGATCTCGTCGGTAACCTCGCAGCGAGGCGAAGTCGTTCTCGCCCATCTCTCCACTCCGCTCGTCGTCGACGGAGTAACGCTCGCACCCGCTGGGAGCCCGGAGCGCATTAAAGTGCTCAACGTTCGCGCGGCGTCGAGCGGCGACGTGTATGGATACGTCGATATCTATTTCGAGCCGTTCGCGCTTTCCGACGGCCTCCGCTTGCCGTTGGTCGCCCCAACGTCACGGCTCACCGTGCATACCACGATCGGGCACGAGTCGACCGTCGGGGTCGAAGACACCGTCGCCAATATTCTTTTTCCGCCGCACGTGCTCTACCAAGTCTTTCGGCGCGGCCGTAATCTCGAACTTGGAAAGGGTACGCAGATCCGGGCCGAGGAAGGCGCGCGAATCGGCATCCTCGCCGGAAAAGCCTTCATCGCAACTCCTCCACCGCTCCCCGTGCTCTCCGCGACGCCGGCGGCGGCCTTCACCCCGATTCCGTTAATGACGCCGGCGCATCCGCGGCTTCCGCAGGCGCACCCCGGTGCCCACGCTCCGACGCCGAGCCCATCGCCGAGCCCGACCGCAACGCCGACAGCCACTGCATCTCCAACCTCACCTGCTTGAGAAAGGGACCCTTCATGTTCCGACGCATCGCCCTCTCCTGCGCCTCGCTCGCGCTGGGAGCGCTCCTCATCGCGGCGGCGCCGCTCTCTCTGAAACCGCAAGGGAGCGAGATCGCTTTCGTTCGCCAGATTCAAGCCAATCTCGGAAAGCGTTTCGCCACGATCGCCCAAGCGCGCCGAGCCGGCTATTTCCGTTACACCAACGAGGACAATACCGGCGCGATCAGTTACGCCAATCTCCACTGGCGCAGCAGCGATCCCGCCCACCCGAGCCAACTCTGGTACGACGTTCACGGGCATCTGCTCGGCGCCGATTTTTCGGTACCGGTCGGCGATTCGGCACGCGCACCGAACCTCTGGGGGGTGAATCCCGCGCGCTGGATTCGGATTCCCGCGCATTTTCACTGGGTCGTGCGCGACGCGATGGGCATGAAGAGCTACCACGCAACCTCGCTCAAGGCGTTCGTCGATGCCGGAGGCGACCCACTCTTTCCTTCTGCCGCCACCTTGGTAAAGATGGGGAAAGTGAAGGACGCGAGCAGCGTGACGCACCTCTTCGAGTATCCCTCGATTTGGGATTTAATCGTTTGGATTATGCCGAACCCGAACGGCGCGTTCGCAGAGAAAAACCCGCTCGTGCATCCGACGAAGAACGCCGGCATGGGGGGAATGTAGCGGCGATCAGTCGCCCTGCCAGTAATCCTTCAGCACTTTTCCGCGCGATGGATGGCGGAGCTTGCGTAGCGCCTTCGCCTCGATCTGGCGAATGCGCTCGCGAGTGACGCCGAACTCTTGGCCGACTTCTTCCAGCGTCCGTTGGTGCCCGTCTTCAAGGCCGAAGCGCAGCACCAACACCTTTCGTTCGCGATCGGTCAGATGCTGAAGAACGTCGGCCATCTTCTCTTTGAGGAGCATCACCGACGCCGCTTCGGCGGGCGCGATCGCTTCCTGATCTTCGATAAAGTCGCCGAGATGGGAATCTTCCTCTTCCCCGATCGGCGTCTCGAGCGAGATCGGATCTTGGCTGATCTTCATGACCTCGCGCACCTTTTCGGCGCTCAATCCCATCTCGCGCCCGATCTCCTCGACGGTAGGCTCTCGGCCTAAGACTTGGAGGAGTTGCCGCGATACCTTGACGAGGCGATTGATCGTCTCGACCATATGCACGGGAATGCGAATCGTTCGCGCCTGGTCGGCGAGCGCGCGCGTGATCGCTTGGCGAATCCACCACGTCGCGTACGTGGAAAATTTATAACCCTTACGATAATCGAATTTCTCGACGGCTCGGATCAGGCCCATATTGCCTTCCTGGATGAGGTCGAGAAAGAGCATCCCACGGCCGACGTACTTCTTAGCGATCGAAACGACGAGCCGAAGATTCGCCTCGGTCAGTTGGCGTTCTGCAAGAGTCGCGTCGGGGGTCAGCGTGCGCCGGACGCGCCCGTTCGCTTTTTCGGCGAGAATACCGGCTTCGATCCGCATCGCAAGCGAGCGCTCTTCTTCCATCGTCAGCAACGGTACGCGCCCGATCTCCTTGAGATACATGCGGACCGGATCGTCGAGCGAGAGCGTATCGGCGATAACCGCCTCGGCGACGTCGGCCTTACTCTCTTTTTGTTCGTCAACGATCTCGACGCCGGCCGCCGCAACGTCGTCGAGTAATTGCTCGAGATCCTCGGGCGTGACATCCTCGATCACCTCGACCGCGGTGTTGATTTCGGTATAGGTGAGAGAGCCGCGCGTCTTGCCGAGGGCGACGAGCCGTTCGCGAATCTCCGAGAGAGAAATGACGGGCTGCGCCGACGCGCCGGAGGGCACGGGTGCAGGAGCGGTCATCGTCGCAGTTGCTGTTTTCTTTTTTGCCATAGATACGTGAGTCGGCTCGGTTCATTCGAGCCGACCGTTGTCAAGACCCTTTGTCGTTGCCGAAAGGTTACGCTTGCAAGCGTTTTGTGAGCGCCACCAACTCTTGTCGGAGCGCATCGGGAATCGGAGCCCCCGCCTCCAAGAGGGCATCCACCTCCCGATTGAGCTCTCCGAGCCGCCGCCGTTCTCGTTCTCGTTCGAAATGTGCGAGTATCCGCCGTACGTGCGCCTTGGCTTCCTCGATACCCGGGTAGCGCGGCGTCGAGCTACGGTCGGGCTGTCCTAACGCGGCGACGATCTCTAAGAGCTCGGCATTCTCGACAAAAAGCGAGAACAACTCCCCCGAACTCTCCGCATCGCGCCCGCGCTCGAGGAGCACGAGCAGAATACGTCGATATCGTTCGTCGCGAAATTCTTCAATGGGGATCGATTCGGCAAAGGGCGCGATGAGCTCCGGCCGTTCGATAAAGATCGCTAAGAGTTCGCGTTCGCTCGACGGCGCGCCGATCCCCGCGCCGGCGCGCCGGGTTCCGACGATCCCGGTATCGGTGGGACGTGTAAAACCAGCGACGGCATCGACGCGCGCCGCCGCCCGAAGATCGTCGACGGCGAGCCCGAGCCGCATCGCAACGTAGGTGCGCCAGCGATCCCATTCTTCGCGGGGCACGAGCCGACGCACGATCTCCTCGGCTTCGCGCGCGATCGCCGCCGGATTTTCAAAGCCGGTCGCCAGCCGTGCGATGCGCGGATCGAGTTTGAATTGCACGGCGGGAACGGCCTCTCCGAGAAGTCGCTCGAACGCGGCACGCCCGTGCGCGCGCACGTAGCTATCGGGATCCTCACCTGCGGGAAGAACGCAGATACGCAAGCTCGCACCCGCCCGTTCGATCTTCGTAGCCGCGATATCTATCGCGCGGAGCGCGGCGGCGTTGCCCGCCGCATCGCCGTCGTAGCAGAGAATGATTCGGTCGGCATACTTTCGGAGTTCGTCGGCCTGTTCGGCCGTAAAGGCCGTTCCCAACGAGGCCACCGCATTGGTTATCCCCGCTTGGTGGAGCGCGATGCAATCGAGATATCCCTCGACGACGACGAGCGTACCGCTCTCTTTCGCCGCTCGGCGCGCGATCTCCAATGCAAAGAGCACCTGCCCCTTCGTATAGACCGGAGTCGTGCTCGTATTGAGATACTTCGGTTCCCCATCGCCGACACTCCGTCCACCGAATGCGACGATTTCGCCGGTGGTATTCCGCGTCGGCACCATAATGCGATCGCGATAGAAATCGTAATACCCCCGCTGCCCGGGCCGCACGAGCCCGGCGCGTTCGGCGAGCGCGAGATCGAGCGAGCGAGACGTCAACTCCGTGACGAGCCCGTCCCAACGATCGGGGGCATAGCCGATGCTAAAACGTTCGATCGTCGCATCGTCGAGCCCGCGCCCGCGCGCGTACGCAAGCCCGCGCTCGCCGTCGGGCGCTTTTAGCATCCGCGCGAAATACGCTGCGGCGACGGCGTTGATTTCGTAGATGCGCTCCTTTTCGCTTCGCGCGCGCGCCTGCTCGGGGCGTTCGGGCTCGAGTTCCACGCCGGCGCGAACCGCCAACATGCGCGCCGCTTCGGGGAACGGAAGGTTTTCGCGCTCCATGAGGAACGAAATCGCGTCGCCGCCCTTCCCGCAGCCAAAACATTTATAGAATCCACGGTCGGGGTGAACGTGAAAAGAAGGCGTTTTTTCGCCATGGAACGGACAGAGCCCGACGAAGTCGTTGCCGCGCTTTTTGAGCGGTACGTACTGGCCGATAAAGGCGACGAGGTCGGTGCGCGCGAGCACTTCGCGCAATGAAGATCGGTCGAAAGCCACTGCCCTACGGGGTTTCCGTTTGCGCGGGAGCGAAGCCTACGCCCGGTGAAGCGCATTTTCGATCCGATCCACCGCTTCATCGAGCTTGCCCCCGGCGAGGCGGCGCTGCTCGATCTCCCCGTCATGCAGCGCATGCGCCGCTTGCGCCAGCTCGGGCTCGCCTACCTCGCCTTCCCTTCGGCAGAACATTCGCGATTTACCCACGCTCTCGGCGCAATGGCGATCGGGACGCGCGCGTTCGACGCAATCGTCGAGCACGATCGAGCGCTCTTCTCCAGCGACCGAGAGATTGCCGCACAACGACGCCTGCTGCGGGTATCGTTGTTGCTCCACGATATCGGGCACGGCCCATTCAGCCATGCTTGCGAATCGGTGCTCGGGAAGCGCCACGAAGAGCGCACGGAGGCACTCCTCGCGCAGCCGTCGATGCGCTCGCGAATCGAGGGGCTCGATCTCGATCCCGACGAGGTGCTCGCGCTGATCGTC
>JAJYMV010000054.1 GCA_021786705.1 bacterium | reverse complement strand
TCGCAGCCTACTCGGGCTGACACGGGTTGTCACGCCGAGTAGGCCCCACCGGGGCCGTATCGAGGCGCCGTCGCCCGCCCTGCTCGCCCTCGATACGGCTGCTTCGCAGCCTACTCGGGCTGACACAGGGGCCGCCCTCGATACGCGCTTCGCGCTACTCGGGCTGACAAGGGCCGCTACTCGGGCTGACAAGGGCCGCTACTCGGGCTGACAAGGCGGCTACGCGGGCTGACACCAGAGCGACAAAAGGCTTGACGCGCACTGCAGTTGCTTGGTATACTTAGCGCACGTAGCAGCAGCAGACCCCCAAGGAGCAGATATGAGCAACGATTTCACCCAAACCCTCAATAAGATGCAAGGCGAAGCCCTCGACCTCGTCAAGAAGGCCCAGGACGCCAACGTCGAGAGCCTCCGCCAAGTGCGCGAGATGATCGGCCAGATCCCGACCACGATGCAGATTCCCAGCGTCGAGAGCCTTCCCTCGGTCACCAAGAGCATCGAGCTCGGATTCGAGTTCGCCGGCAAGTTCCTCGAGCTCCGCAAGGCCTACGCCCTGCAGCTCGCCGAGATCTTCACCGCCGCGCAGAAGGAAGCCACCGAGGCGACCGTGCGCGTTGCGAAAGCAGCGACTGCCAGCGTCAACTAAGCTCCCGGCAACCGCCGAAAGCACTCGAAGGCTCGCGTCACACGCGGGCCTTCGCTGTTTTGTGCGGAAATAATCGGGCATGCCCTTTGATTCGTTATCGGCCTTCGTCGACGCATTACGAAAGGCCGGGGAACTCCATACGGTCGACGCCCCGGTCGAGCGCGCCTTCGAGATTCCCGAGATTACCGACCGCGTGGTGAAAGCCGGCGGCCCGGCGTTGCTCTTTCGCAACGTCGTCGGTTCGCGCTTTCCCGTCCTCACCAACCAATTCGGCACGCACCGCCGCGCGGCGCTCGCCTTCGATGCGAGCTCGCTCGATGAAGTCGGCGAACGCATTCGCAAACTCATCGATATCGCGCCGCCGGGCGCTGGAATCGGCGAGCAGCTCGGAGCGCTCCTCTCGCTCGCCCCACTGCGCAACGCGATACCGAAGACGGTTCGCAGCGGAAGCGTTCAGGACGTCACGATCGAGCCGCCCGATCTGCACGCGCTTCCCGTTCTCACCACGTGGCCGCTCGATGGCGGCCCCTTCATTACGCTGCCGCTGGTGATCACGAAAGATCCGCGCACCAACCGCCCCAACGTCGGCATGTACCGGATGCAAGTCTATAACGAACGCGAGACCGGCATGCACTGGCAACGCCACAAACAAGGGCGCGCGCACGCCGATGCCTGGGGCGATCGCATTCCCGTGGCCGTGGCGATCGGCGCCGACCCCGTTCTCACCTACGCCGCCACCGCTCCGTTGCCGCCGGTACTCGACGAATTCGCCTTCGCCGGTTTGCTGCGCGGAAAACCCATCGAACTCGTGCAGGCGAAAACCGTCGATCTGAAAGTTCCCGCGCACGCCGAATTCGTGTTGGAGGGCTACGTCGACAACACCGATCTGCGAACCGAGGGCCCCTTCGGCGATCATACCGGCGTCTACAGCCTCGCCGATCGGTATCCCACATTTCACGTGCAATGCATCACGCATCGGAAGAACCCGATCTACGCCGCAACGCTCGTCGGGAAACCACCGATGGAAGACGCGTGGCTCGGCAAGGCGACCGAACGGATTTTCTTGCCGCTCTTGCAGATGGTACTCCCCGAGGTCGTCGACATGAATCTCCCCGTCGAAGGCGGCTTCCACAATCTCGCCATCGTCTCGATTCGCAAGCAATATCCCGGACACGCGAAAAAAGTGATGAACGCGCTCTGGGGCTTGGGCCACATGATGATGCTCACGCGCATGCTCGTCGTCGTCGATGCCGACATCGACGTCCAAGACGTTCGCAGCGTCGCGTGGTTCGTGTTGAACAATCTCGCACCCGACCGCGATATCGTCCACATGCCCGGCCCCGTCGACGATCTCGATCATGGTTCGTATAACGTCGCCTACGGCGTGAAAATCGGCATCGACGCAACGCGCAAGAGTGCGAGCGAAGGTTACACGCGCGAATGGCCGCCCGACAT
This sequence comes from bacterium, assembly GCA_021786705.1. Lineage (GTDB taxonomy): Bacteria > Vulcanimicrobiota > Vulcanimicrobiia > Vulcanimicrobiales > Vulcanimicrobiaceae > JABEUX01. Next base: position 4,505 of record JAJYMV010000054.1, on the reverse strand, counting down.
CGCGAGTTCGGCCTCGGTCCGCAAACGCGTCGCGGAGCGTTGGCGCGAGTACGGTCTCGATCGCATCGAAAAGCAGCTCCGTCCCGATTCGTGGAGCGGGCAGGGGCTCGACGCGCTCGCACGGTTGCTGCGCTCCGAACGCGGACCGGAGGCTCCCTAATGCGAGCGGCCTCACTCTTCTTGCGCGAGATACGCATCGAACATACGCTCTTCGCGCTCCCCTTCGCCTACGTCGGGGCGGTCTTTGCCGCGCGCGGAATACCGAGCCTCGCTGCGATACTCTGGATAACCATCGCGGTGCTCGGCGCGCGAACCGCGGCGATGGCGGCGAACCGCTATTTCGACCGCGATATCGACGCGCGCACGCCGCGAACCGCGCGCCGCGCGCTTGCGACCGGCGAACTCGATCCTCGCGTCATGATCGTCGCGATCGTAGCTGGTTTGATTCTTTTACTCGTCGCCGCATGGCAGCTCAATCCACTTTGCGTCAAACTTCTGCCGGTCGCCGCCGCGGGGCTCTTACTCTATCCGCTCTGCAAACGCTTTACCTGGATGGTCCACATCGTTCTCGGCGCCGTCGACGGGCTCGCACCGCTCGGTGCGTATATCGGCATCGCGGGGCGCGTCGACGGAACGGGCATCGCCCTCTTCCTCGCGGTCACGCTCTGGGTCGCGGGCTTCGATATCCTCTACGCATTGATGGATCTTCCAACCGATCGCGCGAACGGCGTGAATTCGATGCCGGTCCGCTTCGGCGAAAAGAGCGCCCGGCCGATGGCGATAGCGATGCACGTCGGCATGTTCGCGCTACTCGCAATTGCGGGGCGCATCGGCGGGCTCGCCGGCATCTGGTATGACGCAGGTCTCCTCGCCACGCTCGCATTGATCGCCTACGAACTGCGCCTCTTGCGCACGAGCGATACCATATTCGTGCTGAACGAGCGCGTCTTTACCGCAAATATGATCTTCTCGGTGCTCTTTCTCGCGACGGTCGCCGTCGGCTTCGGGCTGCGCGCGTAACCGATGCGCCGCCGACGATTTCTTGCCGGCGCCGCCGGTGCGGTCGCACTCGCCGGAGCCCGTGCGAGCGCGCAGCTGCAACCCGGAGGATTCGCGCGACAGTACACGATCGGCGTCAGCGTTCCGCTCACCGGCGCTCTCGCAGCGATCGGCAACGAGATAGCCGCCGGCGTTCAAGCCGCGTGCGATGAAGCGAACCGCTTCGGGCCGCCGACGCAATTCTTTGCCGTCCGTCGTTTTGACGACGGGAACGAAGGCGCGCTCGCCGTCGGCAACGCGCAACTCGCGGCGAGCGATCCCAGCGTGATCGGCGTCGTCGGCGATCTCAGCCTCGACGTCACGCTCCAAGCCGCGCCGCAATACGCGAACCTTTCTCTTCCGCTCATCGTACCGACGATCACCGCCGACGCATTGACGAAGCGCGGATATCGCAATATTTTCCGCTTGCCGGCGCGCGATGAAGTGCAGGGTGCACTTATGGCGCAAATGCTGCTGCGCGTACACGCGCCGCCGCGCACGTTGGTCATCGCACCGAGCAAAGGCTACGGAAGCGCGGTCGCGCGCGGATTTATCGACCAAGCCGGCGCCGACCATCACCCGACGGCGAGCGCGACCTTAGAGAACGGACGCCTCACGCTCGATCCGCGCACCGCGAACGCACTCGGCGAAGGCCCGCAACTCACCGTACTCTGCGGGACCGCCGCCGAACTCGGACCGGTCGCAACGGCGATGCGCGCGCGGAACTACGCCGGAGCTTTCGCCTGCGCGGAGGGTTTCTACAGCACGCAGACGTTGAAGGACGACGCGAAGGCACTCGGGGCGGCACTCGTTTTTACGACGATGCCCCCGATCGATCGCGCACCCTCGGTCGCGCAGCAACTCGGCGATCTCCGGCGCAGCGTTCCCGAGGTCACGGCGTTCGTCGCGTTCGCCTATGCCGCGGCGCAAATTTACATTCAAGGCGTGCAACGCACGCCGACGTTCTCGCGCCCGGCGCTGCTCTCGCTTTTGACCTATAACGGCTCGTTCCAGACCCTCGTCGGCCCCTTCACCTTCAGCTATACCGGCGACCCCACGTTGCCGAACCTCTATGCCTACCGCATCGAGAAGGGCGCGTTCCACTACGACCGCGCCGCCTTCCTCGACGGCTTCATCCTGTAGAGCACGCCCCTCCCTCCCGGGACCACGCGCCTCAAAAACCAGGGGTTTTCCCGGATGGGGCGACCGGCCCGGCTCTGGCATGATCGTGGCATGGAAACGCCGCGCTACGCCTGGATCACCGACAACTATCTCAACGTGCTTGCCCTCAACGAGGCGCTCGCCGCTCAGCACCGCCCGAATCGCCCACCCTCGAAGGTCGCCGAACTCTGGGGCGAGAGCGAGACCTGCGACCTGATCTCGGGGGCGCACCGCTGCGCGCTCGACGGGAAGCAGATTCGCCTGGAGGTCGAGGCACTCGGGCAGACCCTGCTTTTCGAACTCGAGCCGCTGCGCTCGCCCGCCGGCGATATCGTCGGCACGAGCGGGCGTGCTCGCATGGTCGAGCCGATCGCGGCGCCGATGACGATGCTCCCCGAGGACCCGCTCGTCGAAGAGATCGCGCAGTTAGGGAGCTGGCGCTACGAGTTCTCGGCGCGCTCGATGCAGCCGTCGCTCGGCCTGCTACGCCTGCTCGGGCTTCCCCCGACCGGCGATCTCGGCGATATCCGCGCCTTCGACCATCCCGACGACCGTGCGTTCGTCCGTGCGGCGATCGAAGCATCGGGCGATACCTACGAGGTGGAACATCGCATCGTTCGCCACGACGGCGAGCAGCGCCACGTCCGCGAGCGCGCGACGACGATCCGCGACGCGCATGGTTTTTCCATCGCTCGCGTCGGAACGATGCTCGATATTACCGCGATTAAAATGCGCGAATCGTGGCTGCGCGAGCTCGCAAACGTCGATACGCTCACCGGCTTAGGGAACCGTCGATTGCTCGAAGAGCGCCTCGGTGCAGCGATCATGCGCTCGGAGCGCTTCGCAAATTCCTGCGCGATCCTTTTCATCGACATCGATGACTTCAAGGGCATCAACGATACCTACGGCCACGCCGTCGGCGATGCGTATCTCGTAGAATTCGCGCTTCGACTCGCCCGGAACGTTCGGGCATCCGATACCGTCACGCGGCTCGCCGGTGACGAATTCGTCATCGTACTTGAGGATTTGGAGGACGATCGCGCCGCCGCCGAGGCCGCAGAGAAAATCGCTGCGGTCCTGCGCGAACCGCTCGCCGTCGGAGCCCTCAAGATCGAGGTTCGCGCGAGCATAGGGATCGCGGTCTCACCGCGCGACGGCGAGAGCGTCAAGGAGCTCCTCGAACGAGCCGATCTCGCAATGTACGAAGCGAAGCGCCGCAACGGTGCCGGCATCGGCATCGGAGGCAGCCGTCTGCTCGCGAAGAAAGTACCGGCATGGTCGCCACGATTGATCGAGGGAAAAGTCTCCTCTTCGAAGGACCGGCCTCGGTTCGGCACCCAACCGAACGTATCGCATTCTTCCTAACGCTGCTCTGGGCGTTCCCGGTCGCCGCAATCGTCGGCATTTTCATTCACTTTTCAGTCGGGCTCGCCCAGGTCGCGCTCTTCGTCGTCGGCGCGATGGTCTTTATCACGTTCGCGCGCGGACGATTGATCGGCTCGAGCGTCCTGATTCACGAAGCGCAGAACCCGGAGATCTTTGCGATCGTCAAGCGTCAGTGCGCCGCGCTGGGAATTCCGCTTCCCTTGGTTTTCGTACGGCAAGACCCGTTGGTTCCGGCAGCGGCGATCGGTTTCGGCGAGCCGTATTCGCTCGTGCTTTCGAGCGATTACCTCGAAGATCTGCGCGAGGACGAGCTCTCGTTCGTGATCGGGCGCCAGCTCGGCCACATCGCCGCAGGGCACGTACGATATCAATCGCTGCTCAGCGTAAACGGCAACGAAAACGCGCTCGTATCGCTGATCTTCGGGCCGTGGTTACGGCGCTGCGAATTAACCTGCGATAAAGTCGGGCTGATCTGTTGCGGCTCGCTCGACGCCGCATCGCGAGCGATTGCGATTCTCGCTCTCCGCGGATTCGGACGCCAAGTCGACCTGCGGAGTTTTGCGACGCAGCAAGCCTCGATCGGCGACGATACGGTTTTGAAATGGGGTGAATGGCTCGGCTCGGAGCCCTACGCCACACGTCGAATCGCCGAGTTGACGGCGTATGCCGCGAGCGCGAATTACCAAAGCCATGAAGAGTGGTTTCTTCGCACCGAGGCGGTCGCTCCGATTCCGTTGCCGCTCCCGGGCAGCCGCCGTCTCGATCGCGGCGATCTCGCCGGGCGCGGGCGGCGCGTGCTCGCCGCGGCGATCGATGTCGTGGTGTTGCTTGCGGTGAGTTCGTATTTTGCTCCGCATGTATCGTCGAGCCCGCCGAAGATTCCTCGCAGCGTCGTCCTGAACGGCCTTCCGAACGGGGCG
>JAJYMV010000128.1 GCA_021786705.1 bacterium | reverse complement strand
GCACTTTGGTCACCGACCGTTGCGTCGCTTCCTGAATCAAGCCGCCGATCACCAGCGTCTGATTGTTACGCAGTTCCACCACCGTCTGCGTATCGCGCGTCGCGATCTGCGGCACGCCGTTGAGCAATCCAGTCAAACTGTTCACCACCGGGTGCAGCGCGACGGTTATCAATCCCGTCGGCCCAACGATCGGCGTGATATCCAGGCTCACCCCGGTATTAAAGGTCTGCAACTGCTGCGTCACCGGCGTACCGATCGAGCCGGAGGTCTGCGTTAAAATCGAGATTTGATCGCCGGCGTGAATGCTTGCCGTCCGCCCGGAGAGCGTCGCGATGCGCGGATCGGCGAGCACGCGGGCGTTGCCGTCTTGCACCAGCGCGTTGAGCGTTGCGGTAAATTGTAGCGGCGTGCGCGTGAGTGCTTGAACGCTCCCGATGCGCCCGGGTAATCCCGTCGTGGGATCGCTTGGCGGGGTCATCTCGGTATAGGTGGTAAAGACCGCCGGCGAGAGCGTCAGCCCTAAATTGCGCGCGACGTTCTCGTCGACTTCGAGCACCTCGGTATCTAATTCCACCAGCGGTTTGGGCGCGTCGAGTTGTGCGATCAGCGAACGCGCCATTGCGATGCTTGCGGGATTGCCGGTGAGCACGATCTGGTTCGAGTTCTGCGGAACCGCGAGGTGCAGATCGGGCGCGAGCGTTCCCAATGCCTGCTGCACGGCCGAAGCGATGTCGCTCGCCGATGTTGAGGGAGCGTCGTTGAGCCCCGGCATCGCGGCATCGAGCGTAACCACCGCAACGTTGCCACCGCCGTACGCCGGGGTTGCGCCGGGCAGGCCGGTCCCGCTGGTTCCCGCTCCGTCGAGTTGTGCGATGCCCGCAGCGATGCGTTGTTGATCCCGTGCGGTCGCCGTTACCGAGAGCGCGTTGAGCGATGCGTCGACGACGACATGCGCGTGCGGAAATGCCTGGCGAACCAACGCCCCAACCGAAGCCGCAGCGACGGCATGGAGCCGATAGATCTGCGTGTAGCGCGTCATTCCCGCAGGGCGGTCGAGCTGATGCGCGAGCGTCTGCGCGGCGGCGAGATCTTCAGGAGCACCGCGCAGCAAAATCGAGCTACCCGAGATCATTGCGCGAACGCGCGGATACGCGCGCTCGACCGCGCGCGCGACGCTGCGCGGATTGCTAGCGAGCACGCGCACCGCCGCGGCGGCGACGGGTGCAGGGGCCGGCGTCGCCGGAACGCTATCGAGGCCGTGGAGCACCGCTTCGAGTTCGGTGAGTGCGTGCGGATCGGCGCGCACTAATAGCTTCGATCCTCCGGCTACCGCAATCGAGGCATGCGGAAAGACTCGCCGCAATTGCGCGGCGACCGTTGCAGCACGGCCGTGGTCGAGCGGCAGCACCTCGGTGCGCGCCGCACGCGGATCGCGCACGTCGATTCCCGCAATAACCGCGCGCATCGCATCGAGATCGCTCGGGCGCGCGACCACCACCACCGCATTGGCAGCGCTATCTACGCGAACGCGCGCATGCGGATACAATCCGTGTAACACTGCGGCTGCGCGCGAGGCGGAGATGGCGTGCAGCGCAAAGACCGCCGCTTGCGATTGCACGTGCGGTTGGGCCGCAGGGAGCGCGGGCGCGGCGATCGATAGCAACAACAAGGCGGCGCAGCCGAGTGCTGCGCCGACACGAGAAAACCACGAGTCGACGCGCAAAAAGCGCCGACGAGAACATCGCTCCATTGGCGGCGCGCACCTTGGCGCCTCAATCGGAGAATACCTTTACGCTACCCGAACATTAACTCGTTCCGACTAAAGTCTCGGCCCCTCGCGAAACCTGATTGCGGTTCGCCCCCCCAGCTCGCGCGTCCGTTCTTGCTGCGGAAAAGAACGGATGAAACGCCGGAGAAGCATCCGTCATGAACGATACGATCCTCCCATCGCGTTTCGGCGAGCCCGATGAGGCGACGCTCCCCGACGATATCGCCGCAATCTACGCAAAGAACCGCGAACGCATCGGTTTCGTGCCGAACGTCTTTCGCACGTACGCACGGCGCCCCGAACATTTTCGCGCCTTCATGGCCTACCACGACGTGCTCATGCGAGGCGAGAGCGGCCTCTCGCGCTTCGAGCGCGAAGCGATCGTCGTTGCGGTCTCCAGCGAGAATCGTTGTCAATACTGCATGACGGCGCACGGAGCGGCACTGCGCGTTATCGGTAAGGATGTAGAGCTTGCCGAACAGATCGCCAACAATTGGCGCAGCGCTCGTCTCAGCGATCGGTTGCGAACGATCCTCACTTTAGCATCGCGCGTGAACGAGCCGGGATTTGCCGCCACCGATGCCGAGATCGACGCACTTCGGGCCGCCGGCCTTTCCGATAACGACATCTGGGATATCGCTGCCGTCGCGGCATTTTTTGGCTTCTCCAACCGCATGGCCGGGATGATGGATATGCGGCCGAACGCCGAGTTCTATTCGATGGGGCGATAAACCGAGCCAAGCGCGACGATTGCCGCACACCAGCCGAGCGCGCCGAACGCCGCCGCTAGCGCGACCGGTGCGGCGAAACCCGCCAGCAACCCCATCAGCCCGTAGAGCACGGCGCTCTGAAACGCCACGAACGAGAGCCATGCCGGAAGCGGGCGAGCGAGGCTCGCAAGATGCCCGTCGAGCATCTGCCCGACCCATCCGACGAGCACGACGTAGCCGAATGCGTCGCTCCAATGGTGGCCGAGTAAGGTGCCGATGCCGAGCACGATCGCGACGAGCGACCACAACACGCTCGCGACGACGAACGCTCGCACCACCAACGCGCCCTGCGAACGAGCGACGATATCGAGCGTATCGACGGCAAAGGCGATCGCGGCGATCGCCATCGCCACCGCACCAACCCACATCGTCGCAAGCGAACCGGCCGCCGCACCTGCTGCGAGGACGATCGCACCGGCCATGCCGAGCGTTCCGACGACGATATGCGCGAAGAGCAACCGCGAACGTTCGGCAAAAAGCAATCGAAGCGTCCGCGCCGAGACTCCGTAAATCAACAGCGTCAACCAACCGAGTAACGCGAGAAGCGCATGCGCGCGAGCGAGATGGAGAAACCATGTCGGAACGACCGGCGCCGCGATCGCTCCCGCGAGCGTCGCGCCGAGCACGGCGACGAGCGCGAAGACGATCAACGAGATCGAAAACGCCCGCGCGACGGCGCGCTCGACGCGTTCGCCGCGAGCCGCCCCCGATAGCGCCCACAGGGCGAGGGCAACGTAAAACGCTGCCGCAACGACGAGGATTCCGCCGACCGCCGGAATTGCGCGATCGAAGGCGAGCCACGCCGCGGGAAAACAGATCGCCCCAACGGCGAAGCCGGCGAGCGCGAGGTGCTGCAGCCGTGGGGCCTGCCACGTGACGCCCGTGGTCGCAGGAATCAACGGAATCAAAATTGCGAGCGCGGTGAGCGTGATCCAACCCAGCCCGACCAAATGGATCCATGCGATCGCCGCGGGCGTGAGCCCGGCGACTCCTTGTTGGGTGGCGATCCAGAACAAGAGCACCCACGATGCGGCATGCGCGAGTTGCGCGAGAACCAGCGCCCAGCGAGGCACGCGTTGAAGAAATTCGCGCATCGTTACGATATCGCCGCGGCGAAGCGCGCCGCGTCGATATTGCCGCCGGTCAGAATGATGCCGACGTTCTTTCCCGCAACGTCGATGCGGCCGGCGAGCAACGCCGCGAGCGCCGCCGCGCCGCTTGGTTCGAGGACGATCTTCAAGCGCTCGCACGCGAAGCGCATCGCCGAACGCAGCTCGTCGTCGCTCACCGTCGCGATGCGGGCGCCGTGCGCGCGCGCGATTTCAAAGGTCAATTTTCCCGGCGAGGTGGTTTGCAATCCGTCGGCAATCGTCTGCGGCACGGGAATGCTCACGCGTTCCCCGGCGGCGAGCGAGCGCTGGAAATCGTTGCCCGCCTCAGGCTCCACCCCCCAGAGTGCAGCGTTAGGCGAGCGGTCGTGGAGCGCGATTGCGCTGCCGGATAACAACCCACCGCCGCCGACGGCGAGCACCAACGCATCGAGCGTGCCGATCTCTTCGCCGAGTTCGAGCGCGGCGGTTCCGGCACCGGCGATAATGCGTGGATCGTCGTAGGGTGCGATCGTGAGCGCTCCGCTTCGAGCGACGATCTCCGCAGCGATCGCTTCGCGATCTTCCTCGCCGCGCTGGTACTCCACCACGCGCGCTCCGTATCCGCGCGTCGCCTCGCGTTTGCTCGCCGGGGCGTCGTGCGGCATCACGATCGTCGCTTCGATGCCGAGTAGTGCTGCGGCGAGCGCGACGCCTTGGGCGTGGTTCCCGCTGGAATATGCAACGACGCCGCGCACCCGTTCCTCCGGAGAGAGCGAGGCGAGCGCGTTATAGGCGCCGCGAAATTTGAACGCTCCGACCCGTTGAAAATTCTCGCATTTTATGTGCACTCGCGCCCCGACGCGCGCGTCGAGCGTGCGCGAGTGCAGAACCGGCGTGCGATGCGCCACCCCTTCGATGCGGCGCGCCGCAGCGCGAACCTCATCTATTCCGGGGAGTAACGCCACGCAACGATCTTCCCGTTTTCGTCGAGCCGGAGCTTCTCCCGATAGGTCGCCTTTTGGAACTTCACGATGAAACAGTGCACGCCGGGTTCGCAGGGCTTCACTTCTTTGACGGATTCGATCTTTCCCAATGGAGCGAGGGCATCGGCGGCCTCAGCAACGCGCACGCGGTCGATATTAATTCCCTTTGCGAGATCGTTCTGGACCGGAGCGATGGAGTTGTTCTGCATCGCCCGCGTGATGCGATCCGCAAGGCGCTCGTAGCGGTTCTCCCCACCGCAACTGACGAGCGCTAGTGCAGCACATACGGCGATTGCGAGCGTCAAACGTTTCATTTACGCGGTTGCCTCCTGTTGCATGCGTGTAGTAAAGGGTACCAATCGATGCTTGGGGTTCCACTCCTCGATGAGTCGCAGGCTCCACTCGCGCTCGGCGAGCAGAACGGGGCGTCCCTCCCAATCTTCCAAGAGCATCGAGCCGCTTCCCAGCTGGAGCGGCGCCGCGCCGACAAGCTCCCCTTCGACGCGACGAATCGTGTCGTGCGGGAGCCGCGAAAAGTGGGTGCGCACGTTATATTCCGCTTCCAAGCGATATTTCGCCACTTCGAATTGCAGTTCGCCGACCGCCCCTAAAATGGGTTCGGAGCGCATCGATCCATACGGATAAAACACCTGAACCGCTCCCTCTTCCCGCAATTGCGCGATCCCCTTCGCAAACGATTTGTACCCGGCGCTATCGATACTCCGAACGCTCGCAAAATGTTCCGGCGCGAACGCGGGAATCGGGGCGAACGTCACCTCGCTACCGACGTAGACGGGGTCGCCGATAGCAAATACCCCGGGGTTGGCAAGCCCGACGACGTCACCGGCATAGGCGGTTTCGAGCGATTCGCGCTCGTCGGCAAAGAGCCGCATCGCGCGAGCGAGCCGAACGTCCTTGCCGGAGCGGCCGTTACGCACCACCATATCGCGCGCGAACTCGCCGCTACAGACGCGGAGAAACGCAATCCGGTCGCGGTGCCGCGGATCCATATTTGCTTGGATCTTAAAGACAAATCCCGAGAAACGCGGCGTCTCCGGCGCAAGTGCGATCCCGCCCGAGAACGCGCGCACGCCGGGTGGCGGCGCGAGCTCGAGAAAGCGATCGAGAAAGAGTTGTACGCCGAAGTTCGTCGCGGCACTACCAAAAAAGACCGGCGTCGCCGCCCCGCGTGCGAATGCATCGCGGTCGAAGCGCGCTCCGGCACCCTCTAATAATTCGACGCCGTCGATAAACTCGCGGTAGCTTTCGTCGTCGACGAGTTCGCGGAGGCCGGGGTCGGCGATACCCGCCATCTGCACGGCCGCGCGTTTGGCGCCGTGAGCGGTCCGTTCGAAGACGTGCACTTCATGCGTCGCACGATCGTAGACACCGCGAAAGCGCTCGCCGTTTCCGAGCGGCCAATTCATCGGGAACGCAGCGATGCCGAGAACCGATTCCAACTCGTCGAGCAGTTCGAGCGGATCGCGGCTGGGGCGATCCATCTTATTGATAAACGTAAAGAGCGGAATCTCGCGCTCGCGGCAGATCGCAAAGAGCTTTTTCGTCTGCGGTTCGACGCCGCGCGCGGCGTCGATCAACATCACCGCACTATCGGCGGCCATCAACGTGCGATAGGTGTCTTCGCCGAAATCTTGGTGCCCCGGCGTGTCGAGCAGATTGATCGTGTGATCGCGATAGGGGAATTGCAGCACCGTCGAGGTGATCGAGATGCCGCGTTCGCGCTCCAATTCCATCCAGTCGCTCGTTGCCGAGCGGCGCGCGCGACGCGCCGCAACTTGCCCCGCCACGTGAATCGCGCCTCCGTAGAGCAGCAACTTTTCGGTGAGCGTGGTTTTCCCGGCGTCGGGGTGCGAGATAATGGCGAAGGTGCGTCGTTCGCGGACGCGTTCGGCGAGGTCGTTCACGGTTGTGGTACCACTTTGTAGGCGCGAAGCTCGGGGCCCCCTCCGGGGCCTCGTGCCAGCAAGTAAAGACGCGATGCGGTTCGGTAGAGCTCCGAGGGCGCGGG
>JAJYMV010000048.1 GCA_021786705.1 bacterium | reverse complement strand
CGACTTGACATCGTATAACGGTTTAGCAAACCGCCGCCTTCAGCCGCTCGGCCATCTCTCCATCGCGGCGCCGCAGACTATACCACGAAATCGCATCGCTCACCTATCGATGGAGAAGAAACTCACTCGCGCGGCGCGCTCGGTTCGACAAATGGCGGCTCCTCGACGAACTCCGCCTCGATGGGCGGGGCTTCCGCCGCATCGGGTGCGGGGACTGCGGCGGGGCGACGTGGGCGCAGCGCGTAGAGCAGCGCGTCGACGCCGAGCGGGCGGCCCAGCGGCAAGAGCACACAGAGCGCGCTGAGGACGATCGAGAAGCCGTCGATCCCCGTCCAGTCGGCGAGCGAGGTCATGCCCCCCTTCGAGGCGAGGTAATTCAGGCCGAGCACGATCCCGACGCCCCCCGCGAACCTGGTAAAAATGCCGAGCACCAACGCGGAGCCGACGAGCACCTCGCCGGAGCGAACGAGCTCGGCGAAGATGCGCTCGTGCGGCAGCACGAACGTGACGAGAAAATCGTGATAGGCGCCCGTGGTATGCCCTACCGCCTGTGCGAGATAAGTCGCCATCAGGCCCGTCGGCGGCATGAAATTCGCCGGATGCGTGAATTTTTCAACGCCGTAGGCGAGCCAGAAGAGCCCTGCATAGAGCCGGAGGGCGGTGAGGACGAGCGCGTACTGTCGATTACTGGGTAGCACCGCGGCGCTCGCTACTCGTGCACGCTCTCTTCGCCTTCGTCGGATTCTTCGGCGAATAGCAGAAACTCATCGAGGATCTCCTGCGCGAGATCGTCGTCCTCGAGGAGGTTCCCCACGCTATCGGTGACGATGAACTCCGCTTCTTCGTCGCCCTCGCCGTCATCGCTACCGTGGACGAGCACGGCATAGCTCTCGCCGCTCTCTTCGTCGGCGATCGTTCCGACGACCTCGAACTCCAGAGATCGGCCGTCGTCGGTCTCGATTGTCAACAGTTCTTTGAGTTCGAGCGGCTTGCTCGGGGCGGGGCCGTTTCGGTCGGACATAACCTCTCCTATCGTTCGTAGCGGGCGATGTTCGCCGTCTGTTCGGCGAGCGTTGCAGCGAAGACGTGGCTGCCGTCCCCCTTCGCGACGTAGTACAGAAAATCAGTCTTTGCGGGGTGAAAAGCGGCCTCGATGGAGGCGCGCCCCGGGTTCGCGATCGGCCCCGGCGGTAGCCCTGCATGCAAGTAGGTATTATACGGCGACTTGACGCGAAGGTCGGCAAAGGTGAGCGTGCTGCGGTGATGCGGCAGCGCGTATTCCACCGTCGCGTCGATCTGTAACGGCATCCCCAGGCGCAGGCGATTGTAGATGACGCTGGCGATCAACGGGCGGTCGCGGTCGATCTTCGCTTCGCGTTCGATCATGGAGGCAATAGTGATCGCTCCGACGAGCGAGACGTGCAACGCGCGAGCGAGACGCCGTGCGTGCGCCGGAAGTTCTTGCCGAAAGCGCGCGAGCATCTGCGCTTCGATCTGCGCCGGCGTCGCGCCGATCGGTACGAAATAGGTATCGGGGAAGAGAAAGCCTTCGAGCCCGACGACGCGCGCGCCGTCGACGTTCGCCGAATCGTGTTTGAACGCGCTCTCGAAAACGCGCGCGTCGCCGAGTCCCTCGCTCGCCAATCGGCGAGCGATCTGACGATCGGTAAATCCTTCAGGAATCGTGACCCGGATCGAATTGCGCCCCCCGGCGAGCAGACGATCGAGCACGTCGACGGTGCTCGCGTGCGCCCGGAACCGATAGCGCCCGGCCTCGATCTTCGCGCTCGCGCCGCGCAAACGCGCGAGGAGGCGTAGTAACCACGGATGCCGGGTGATGCGCTCGGATTCGAGCGAGGCGACGATGCGGTCGAAATTGCTGCCCGGAGCGACGAGCAGCTCGCTCGTATGCGTCGGAAGCGCGCGATCCCAGAAGAGCCCGTATGCGGCATCGGCGACGATGCACGAGAGCGCGATCGCTACGAGCGTGAAGAGGACGGTGCGGAAACGCATGTTACGAAGAACGTTCCCGTTCGCGCCGCCGTCGCGCCTGATAGCTTTCGAGGATGAGGACGGCGGCGAACGCATCGACGCTGCGCTTGCGACGCTCGCGCGAGAGATCGGCGGCGAGCAACGCCTTGTTTGCCTGTGCGCTCGTCATGCGTTCGTCGACGCGATGGATCGGAATCGAGATCGCGCGCTGCAATTGCTCGACGAAAGCGTCGATTTTTTCAGCGGCGAGTTTGCGCGTTCCGTCGAGCGCGAGCGGGTCGCCGACGACGAGATCGCGGATGCCGTGCTCTTCCACCAGGGCGCGAATCCGCGCGATGTCGGCACGCAGATTGCTCCGCTCGATCGTCGGTAACGGAAAGGCGAACGTCTCCGACGGGTCGCCGAGCGCGACGCCGATGCGCTTGCTGCCGACGTCGAGTGCGAGCGTGCTCATACCGGTCCGTAGGCGTAGCCGGGAAGCGCGCTCACGCGCAACGGCCGCCCACAGTAGTGAGCGATCAACGCCTCGATCGCCGCGGCGGCGTGCGGGCGCGCCTCCACGGCGGCACCGGCCCCACGTTCGCGCCCGAGCGCGGCGAAATTCGCGCGGTCCTCGGGATCGAGGGAGATCTCTTCGCGGTGCGGTCGCCGACATTTCGCATCGAGGATTCCGCCCTCACTCGCGTCGAGCCAACCCCGCTCCTCGAGGGTGTCGCCGCAGAGACAACACCGGTCCGCCGGCGGCATCGAGCCGAGTAGATCGAGCAAACGCAGAGAAAAACGCGGCACGTACCGATGCGGTCGATCGCTCTTGGCGATCGCTTCGAGCGTCGAATCGAGGAGCTCGAAGATCTCGGGCACCGGTTCTCCCGGCTCGCATAAGACATCGACGCGCTCCAACGCCAATGAGGCGACCGCGAAGCGTTCGGGTTCGACGAGTGCAGACCAACGATGGGAGCGCTCTTCGACCGAGACGATCACGTCGAGCGATCGGCCGCGATGCAGCATCAGCTCCACTCTTCCGCCGATCTCTAAACGCCCGCCGATGCGGCTCTTCGGACGGCGTGCGCCCTTCGCGACCGCATCGAGCTTTCCGCATTCGAGCGCGAGCAATCGGACGATACGATCGGCCTCTCCGAGCGGGCGCGTGCCGAGCACGACCGCCTGAGCGCGATAGCTGCGCTCCTCACCACTCACGGCAGCGATTCAGCGTCGAATGCATCGGGAAGCAGCTCGCGCAGGGCGCGCGTCGTCGGTTGCCCGCCGCGCAGAGTCACGACCTCTATGTCGAGACCGAATTCGGAGAGGAATTGTCGACAGGCGCCGCACGGCGAGAGATCGAGTTCTTTCGGCCCGACCACCGCGATGGCGAGATAGCGTCTCGCCCCTCGGGCAACCGCTCGGACGACGGCGGAACGCTCGGCACAGATCGAGAGCCCGTAGCTCGCGTTCTCGACGTTTCCCCCAGTGACGATCTCGCCGGAATCGAGCAACAACGCGGCGCCGACGGGAAATGCCGAGTATGGGGCATACGCATGTTCGCGTGCCTGCGCTGCTCGCGCTACGAGTTCGGCGACGCGCTCAGACGAGAGCATCGTCGGTTCGCTCCGATTCGGCTCTCCCGTTATAAAAGACGCGGACGGCGAGGATGCGACGGCGGCGGAGCCGATCGACGCGCAGACGCGTCTCGGCATCGGCGACCACTTCCTCGCCCTCGCCGGGCAGTCGGCCGAAGAGGCCGACGGTGTAGCCGCCGATCGTTTCGAATTCTTCGGTCGGAAGATCGATGCCGAGTTTTGCGTTGACGTCTTCGATATTCGTTGCCGCCTCGACGACCGCTTCGCCGACTCCAACGACGTGAATCGGTTCCTGTTCGTCCTCATCGTGTTCGTCGCGAATCTCGCCGACGATCTCTTCGAGTAAATCTTCCATCGTCACGATACCGGCAGTACCGCCGTATTCGTCGACGACGATCGCCATCGAGAATTTATCGCGTTGCATCTCGCGCAGGAGTTCGGCGATCTTTTTGGTCTCGGGAACGTGAATCGCCGGGCGCATAAAGGCACGAAGGGATTGTTGGGCGAGCGTTCCGTTCGCCAACGCCACTAGAAGTTCGCGGTCGTGGACGACGCCGACGATATCGTCGCGCGATTCTTCGAAGACCGGCAGCTTGGAGTAACCCTCGGCGATGACGACATCGAGCGCGCGACGCGCCGAATCCTCGACCGAAATCGCGATCATCGAGGGGCGAGGAGTCATCACCTCGCGCACGATCGTATCGCCGAATTCAATCACCGAATGAATCATCTCGCGCTCTTCTTCTTCGATGACGCGTTGCTCGGCTCCGACATCGACGAGCGTGCGAATATCCTCCTCGGTCACGAAGAGCGAGGTGCGACGATCGACGCCGAACGGACGGAGCAAAAACACGGTTACCCAGAGCATCAACCGCACGAACGGCGAGAGCAGCCACGCGACGGCGCGCATCGGCATCGCCAGGCGCACCGCCCAACGCTCGCTATCGGCGACGGCGATCGTTTTGGGAATGATCTCGCCGAAGAGCAGCACGAGCAGCGCCATCACCAGCGTCGCGACGAGCGCCGCCTGGGGGACACCGAGCTCGATCGCCAGCCACGTCGCGAGCGATTCCGCGCCGAGCAAGACCAGGGTGTTGGCGACCAGGACCGTGGTGAGAAAGCGCTGCCGGTCTTCGACGAGAACCAGAACGTCGCGAGCGCGCGGCAAGCCTTTCTCCTGCATCGAGAGCGCTCGGAGGCGCGAAATAGAGATCAGCGCCCCCTCCGACGCGGCAAAAAACGCGGCGAGAAGCACGAGCACGGCGATTGCTACAAACCAGAGCCAATCGTTCTGGACGTCGAGCATCATCGCGCGCTACGACTTCGTGAGGAAGGGTCGTTCAAAGCGCGCCCATTATAACACGAGATGTCCATGGACGGCGCCTCCGAGTAGGAGCGTGACCGCAGTGCCGAGCAACGCCCCACGCAGCACCTCGGGCCAGGTGTGAATGCCGCCCTCGACGCGCGATTGCGCGACCAGCGCCGCGACGAGATAGCCCAAGACCACGGGTACCGGCTGCCGTACCAGCAGAGCGAGGAGCGTCGCCGCAGCGAACGCGATCGAGGCGTGCCCGGAGAGATAGCCGCCGTGGAGCAGCGATCCGCCGGTGGGGGCGAGCGCCTTCCCGAAAATGGTGAGGATCGCGACGACGGCGAGCACCGCGACGACGACATCGACGGGAAAACGAAATGCGGGCAGAAAGATCAACGCGCCGACGATCGAGGCCGCAATCGCGACGACGAAGACCGCCGCCGCCGCCGCATCTTTCGCGCTTTTTGCAAGCGGATGGTGCGTTGCGGTGAGCAGATCGACGACCGATTCGATCGCGGTATTCATCAACTCCATCGCGATCACCACGCCGACCAACACGACGACGGCGATCGTCTCCGAGCGGCGCAGGTGCATGAAGAGCGTCGCCGTCAAAACGGCGACCGCGACCAAGAGATGGAGACGAAGATTCGGTTGCGTCCGCGCCGCGTAAACGATTCCCTCAACCGCGTGCCCGAACGAGCGCGCGATGCGGCGGAACGAATGCAGCGCGTTTCGATCGCTCATGGGTCGTAGGGCCACGGCATGCCGATCGCAGAGGCGAGCCGGCGTTCTTCAGCAATCATCGCGGCACGTTCGTCAAGCTCTTCGTGATCGTGCCCGAGGACGTGCAACAATCCGTGAATGAGCAGGCGCTCCACCTCTCGCTGCAACGGCGCGTCGTAGCCGGCGGCTTGGCGCAGCGCCGTCGGCACGCTGATCACGACATCGCCGAGCAGCTCCTCGCCGGGCATCGTCGGATCGGGTTCGAGCGGAAAACTCAGGACGTCGGTCGGTCGATCTTTTCTTCGATGTTCGGCATTGATTCGCGCGATCTCCTCATCTCCCACGAAGCTGATCGAGAGGGATGCATCGGGCCGACCGACTGCGGCGAGCAACTGCGAAGCGACGCGCTTCACCGCGCGCGCATCGATGCCGCTCTTACGTACGGTATTGCGATAATGAATCATTGCGACATTTCGTAGGCGCGAATGATCCGTGCGACGAGCGGGCGGCGCACGACGTCGGATGCGTCGAGGTCGACCACCGCCACCTCTTCGACCCCTTGGAGGCGGCGCGCGGCGTCGCGGAGACCGCTGCGCGCGCCCGAGGGAAGATCGATCTGCGTCGCATCGCCGACAACGACCATCTGCGAGCCCGCGCCGATTCGCGTGAGGAGCATCTTTAATTGCTCGGGGCCGGCATTCTGCGCTTCGTCGACGATGACGAATGCATTCGCTAACGTTCGGCCACGCATGTAGGCAATCGGTGCGACCTCGATCGTGCCGCGCTCGATATATTTCGCCGCCATGCTATCGTCGAGTAATTCATCTATCGCATCGTACAACGGACGCAAGTAGGGATCGATCTTTTCCTTGAGGTCGCCGGGAAGAAAGCCGAGCCGTTCGCCGGCTTCGACCGCAGGGCGGGTCAGCACGATGCGCGAGACGTTGCGGTCGCGCAGCGCGCGTAACGCCATCGCGATGGCGAGAAAGGTTTTGCCGGTGCCTGCCGGGCCGATACCGATCGTCAGTGCGTGGCGTTCGATGGCTTCCACAAACGCGCGTTGCCCCGCCGTCCGCGCGCGAATCTCACGGCCGCGCTTGCTGCGCAAGAGCGTCGCCGGCAACGCCGCCGCGACGGCTGGGGGAAGGTCGGCATCGGCGACCGCCAAAGCGACGTCCTCGGGGGTCATCTGCTCGCCGCGCAACGCCGAAACCAGGAGCGCCCGCACCGCCGATTCGGCGCGCTCGGTCTTCCCCGCGGCGCCTGCGAGCACCAAAGATTCGCCGTCCACGAAGCAACGGACGCCGCAACGTTCTTCGATCGCCGCCAGGTTTGCATCGAACGCTCCAAAGAGCCGCACCCGTTCGCCGAGCGAATCGAGGGCGATAGTACGACGGTCGAGGTTATTCAGAACGTGGGGTCACTCCACCGCATCCCTACCACGTTGGAGGGCCGCTCTCCCGCATGGCCAGCGGCGGGGCGAGCAATTCGGAGAGGACGACCCCGCGCGCCCAGTCGTTGCCTCCGCGGAGACGCGGGGCGCTCGAGGCTGCCCGAAGGGAAGGCGAGGGCTCGCCGAAGGATTCCATCGCCGGCATCGTCGGCATAGCGGGCATCGTCGGCATCGCCTCGAGCGGCTCCGGGGCCGGCGGAGGGATCGGCGAGGCGATCGTTGCGGCGAGTTGCAGGCGATAGGCCGCATCCGCGAGTGCCTGCGCCGCGATCGTGGCTGGGCGAGGGCCCCTCGCCGCTGCGGCTGCCGGGGTAACGGCCTTCGCCGCCCCCGTCGGTTGCCCGAGACGCGCCGAAGCCGGCGTTTGCGACCGGCTCGCCGCCTTGCGCACGCTCGATACGACGCCGCCGATCACGACGAGCACCCAGAGCAGGGAGCCGAAGTCGCGCCAGTTCATGCGTTACTTCTGGGGTGGTGTTGGAGGCGCGCTGCTTTGGTCGCCGGTCGCGCCGCCGATCGAACCGCGCATCTCGGTATCGGCCTGAATATTCTTCAGGCGGTAGTAATCCATCACCCCGAGATTCCCGCTCTTGAACGCCGCCGCGATTGCGGCCGGAATCGAAGCCTCCGCCTCGACGACGCGCGCACGCATCGCTTGCGTCTCCGCCTTCTGCTCCTGTTCGGAGGCCATCGCAGCGTATTGCCGCTCCGCCGCCTTCGCTTGGGCGATTCGGCGATCGGCCTCGGCCTGACTCGTCTGCAATTCGGCGCCGATGTTTTTGCCGACGTCGACATCGGCGATATCGATGGAGACGATCTCGAATGCGGTGCCCGCATCGAGCCCTTTGCTCAACACGGCCTTACTGATCCGGTCGGGATATTCGAGCACTTCTTTGTGGTCGACGGCGGCACCGACGGCGGCGACGACACCCTCGCCGACGCGAGCGATGATCGTCGGCTCTCCCGCACCGCCGACGTACCGGTCGAGATTGCTGCGCACCGTCACGCGCGCTTTGACGTTGAGCTGAATGCCGTTCTGCGCGACGCCTTGAAAGGTCGGCGTCTCGATCACTTTCGGATTCACCGACATTTGCAGCGCCTCGACGACGTTGCGCCCCGCGAGATCGATCGCGGCGGCACGTTGCCATTCCAGCGGAATCTGCGCGCGCTGCGCGGCGATCATGGCGAGCGTGACGTTTTCGACGTTACCGCCGGCAAGATAGTGTGACTGCATTTGATCGACGTAGAGATCGAGCCCGGCTTTGCGCGCGCGCACGTAGTTGGTAACGATAACGCCCGGCGGAATGCCGATCAGTCGCATGCGCACCAGCGAAATGATTCCCAGCGGCACGCCTGCGGCGATCGTGCGAATCCAAAGTCCTAGCGGAAAATAATAGAGAAAAACAAAAAACGCGATTATCGCGACGAAAATAAGGACCGCTGCGCTCACCGCAATCATGAAGTAATCCTTTCAAGTGGGAAGGGAAGAGGTTCGACGAAGATCCGCGAGCCTTCCACGCGCACGACCCGGATCGGCGTACCGGCGGCGATAAACTCACCCTCGGTCAACACGTCGATCCGTTCGCCATCGATCAGCGCATGCCCGGCAGGGCGGAGATAGGTGACGGCCATGCCGCCCTTTCCCATCAAATCGAAGCGATTGGGGGCGGTAACGAATTCGGGGCCTTGCACCGCTGCGAGCGCGAGCCGCGAGCTCCATGCGTTCTCGGGGTAGGCGCGGAGTGCCATCGAAAATCCGACCGTCGCCAGTACGATTGCCGTTGCGAGTGCTTCGACCCCCGCGACGAGATAGGGCGTACCGAACGAAAAGAGCAGCGCGCCCAGGAGCACGAGCGCCCCAAGCGCACCCGGAAGCGTATGCCCGGGTACGACGTGCAGCTCCCAAAGAATCCCGAGGATACCGACTGCGGCGATCAGGACGATCGCCCAATCCGCGAAGCCCGAATAGAGTTGCACGCTAAAATAGAGTGCGAGCGCGGCGATTCCCACGAAGCCCGCAACCCCGTGCATCGTTTGCATCTCCACCAGCAATCCGAGAAGCCCGAGCCCGATCAGCAGCCCGGCAACGAGCGGCTCGCTGACGAATCTCGCGATGCGCTCGGCGAGCGTCATGCGCACCTGCACGATGGGTGCATCTCCCAGTCCGGCCGCGACGAGCGCGGCGTGGAGCGTCGGCGCTACGCCTGAAGCGAGATGAGCCTGAAGCGCCTCGGCGCTGTCGAGGACCAAGGCGCCGGTGCTGCTCGCCGCGGCCGGGGTCGCGATCGTTGCGTCCGGGGCGAGAACGACGCGGCGCGCCGCAAGCGCCACGACGGCGGCCGCCGAGAGGGCGCGCCCGGAGACGTAGGCCATCGTCGGGAGCGGTGCCGTGCGGATGGCATTGCGAATCGGGGCGAGCGCGTCGTCGAGCCCACCGGAGCTATCGACGTCGAGCACGAGCGCTTGGGCCCGGTCGGTGCGGGCGAGAGCGAGCGCTCGGAAAACCAGGTGTTCCATCCCGCGATCGATCGAACCGGTGATCGGAACGACGACGACGGGCGCAGTCGAGCCACTCGCTCGAGCCGCCCCGAAGGCAGCAAGGGCCACGAGGGTCGCGGCAAGGGTGATTCGGAGGCGAAGACTCCACATGGCGGTATCTACCCGCCGATATGGCGGAAGTTACGCGTGCGAAGAAGCGAGTGTTTCGGTCACGACTTCGCGGACGAGATTGCCGTCGGCGAGCCCTTTGAGTTGCGGCATGACCGCCTTCATCACCGCGCCCTGATTGCGTTCGCTCTCGGGGATCGCGGCGATCGCCGCCGCGACGATGGCGACGACCTCGTCGCGCGATTTTTGCGCGGGGAGGTAGGCGACAAGGATCGCGCGCTCGGCATCTTCTTTGGCGGCGAGCTCCTCGCGGCCGGCCTTGCGAAACTCGTTCGCTGCGTCGATCCGTTGCTTGACCTGGCGACCGATGACCTCAAGCTCCTGGCTCTCGGTCAGGTCGACGCCGGCCTCACTACGCTTGTAGGTAAAGCCGGAGAGAGCCGCACGTAACGTGTCGACTCTCAACTGATCGCGAGCCTTCATCGCCGTCTTGAGATCTTCGGCGATGCGGTCTTTCATAGCGGCCATGAAGACTAGGTCCGACGCTTGCGCGCGGCGGCCGATTTCTTCTTTTTACGGACGCTCGGCTTTTCGTAGTGTTCGTGCTTGCGCGCTTCGGCGAGAATGCCCGCTTTTTGCGTGGCTTTCTTGAAACGGCGCAGCGCGCTCTCGATGGTTTCACCGGCTGAGACACGTACTTCCATTGCTAATTCGACCCCCTTTCGCGCTCGTGCGGACATACGAAAGCCCGCCCGGCTAGAATCATCTGCGACCTTAGCACGGTATGGAACGTGCGTCAAATGCCTTCGGTCGCCGACGCCCTCACGGAATGAGGTCCCAGCGCGTGATCCGGGCGGCGCCGGGGGCGTGGACGCAGGTACTGAACGCGGCATCGCTCGCCGCCCCCGCCGTAGCCGCGGTCGACATCGAGACGTCGATTCGGCGCTCGCCGGCGTGCAAACCGTCGATCAGCAGCGTCACCGGTTTCAGGGCGGCGACCCGCGTCGAGAGCGCAAAACGCCGCTCGCCGTCGACGGCGACAATCACGAAGCCGCTCCAGCCCTTTCGCCCCTTCGGCGCGGCGATCATAAAGCGCACCCAGAGTCGCTTCTGCTGCAACGTCGCCCGAACCGGAATCAACGAGAGCGCATTCCGATGTACGAAAAAAACATTTTCGCAGCGCGCGCTCGCCCGCAACGGCGCGAGCGTCGCAACTACCGAGAGCAGCAGCGCGGCGCTTAGCCGGGCGGCCATTGCATCGCTCGGCCGCCGAGCACGTGCACGTGCAGATGATCGACGGTCTGTCCGCCATCCGGCCCGGTGTTGACGACGAACCGATAGCCGTTCTCACAACCTTCGCCGAACTCGGAGGCGAGCGCGAATATCGCGTCGAGCCCACCCGGGCGTTCGCGTCGATAGACGGCGAGATTCGGCGCGTGCCTCCGCGGCAGGACGAGCACGTGGGTCGGGGCCATCGGGTTGAGATCGGCGATCGCGATCGCTTCATCGTTTTCGCCGACGATCGTGGCCGGAATCTCGCCGGCAACGATCTTGCAGAAAATACAATTCATGGTCGAACGATAAAACTCCACGAGCGAGTGGCGATATTCCCCGCAAAATCGGCGACGCGAACGGTGACGTGGACGACGCCTAGATAGTCGATCTCCGGAATGAAGTGGATAAAACGCGCGCTCCGGATCGTCTCGGAGGTCACGTCGCGGCCGTTGACGATCAAGGTCGCGCTCCGCGGATCGACGCCGACGGCGTCGGGAAGAAAGGTCGCGTAGATCGCCGGGGTACGGCTGCTCACGATGCTGCCGGGAAGGGGACCGACGCGCCCGATTCCGGGCGGCACCGAGGAGGCGCTCACCGGAGTCGCGGCGCGTGCGACCGAACGCTGCGATCCGACCATCAGCGTGACGACGACCGGCGAGCTCGCGATGCTTACCGCATCGCCGATCCGTAACGACCCGCCGTAGAAACCGGGACGTTCTTCGCGCATGCCGACGTCGCGCACCAAACCGCCGATATCGAAACTCGCAAGTCCACCCGGCACGCCGTGCATCGTTACGCGAAGCGTCTGCCCCGCGCGCAGCGGCGTCGACGGATCGACCGAGATCGAGGATATGCCGCCGCTTGGGGCGACGGGGTCCCGTCGATTGCCGAGCACGACCTGAAGGATCTCATTGCTCTCCACGTTATAACGGATCGTCGCTCGGTCGCCGGGACGCACGTCGGCGAGCGTCGCCGGAGCCCCGTTGAGCAACCACTGCGTCGTGCGATCGGGAACGATCACGTGGCCGTCTTCGAGCACGAACTCGCCGCCCGCGACGGCAGCGACGCGCCCCGTTCGCACGCCAAAATCATCGTGAACCACGCGTCCGCGTCCCTTTTTCCCGACGTCGATGCGAACGAAATCTCCCGGCAAGAGATCGGCGAGCACTCCCGGACGAACGACATTGGTCGCAACATCGTGAAGTTCGACGCGCACGTCGTCGTGCAACGCGATGGTATGTGCGGTGCCGTCGAAGAGCACGGTGATCGTTTTCGGGCTCGAAAGCGTATCGAGTTCGCTCACGCTTCCCTCGCGTACGCCGCCGCTCGCCGAGAGAACGAAACCGCTCCCGGTCTGTCCGATCGTCGAACCCGAGATCGAAATGGTGCGTGCTTTCGCGTCGTATGCAGCCTGCGCACCCAACACCGCGCCGACGAAGCGCAGAGGGACGTAGGTGGTGAAATCGCGCACCAGCGGCGGAGCGCCGAATCCGACCGGTGAGCCATCGAGCATCGCGGTGCTTTGCCCGAGCTGTAAGCGAACTCGGTGCGCTCCGAAGCGCGCGCGTAGCACGCCGTGCCGAATATGAAACGGAATTCCTAAGGCATCGAGCGTGCGCTGGAGCGGGACGTAGACGCGCCCGCCGACGAGAATCGGCGGAGGTTGTACAAGCACGCGCACGCCGTCGACCACGAGCGTCGGCGGGGCCGGGCTCGGCGACGGGAGCGGCGAAGCACTCGCGCCCAGGAACGCAAGGAGCATCGCGACGGAGAGCAACGGTCGGCTACGCATCGTTAT
The DNA here is from genome assembly GCA_021786705.1 of bacterium. Lineage (GTDB taxonomy): Bacteria > Vulcanimicrobiota > Vulcanimicrobiia > Vulcanimicrobiales > Vulcanimicrobiaceae > JABEUX01. Next base: position 21,348 of record JAJYMV010000048.1, on the reverse strand, counting down.
CGTTCGAGGACTTCGGCATAGACCGCCGCAATCCGGCGTGCGAAACGATCCCAGGTGAGTTCTCGCGCCGTATGGCGCCCGAGCGCGACGCGCGCCGCCCACGCCGAGGGCTCGCTCGACAGACTCTCGATCGCGTGCGTCACGGCGGCGACATCGCGCGGCGCAAAGACGACCGCCGCCTCCGCGAGCGGGGCAGGAACGGCATCGCGACAGGCGATCACCGGGGTACCGATCGCCATCGCCTCAAGCATCGTGAGGCCGAAGCCCTCCCAGAGCGCGGGATGCACCAGCGCGCTCGCGGCGGCGTAGCTTCGGCGCAGCGTGAGGTCGTCGATGTCTCCGAGCGCGATCAACCGGCGCCCGAACCGTTCGTACCGTGCGTGAAGCTCCCCGAAATCGTCCTCACCGGTGACGACGAGATCGTAGCGCTCGCATTCCGGTAATGCCGACCACGCCGCCAGGAGCGTCGGCAGATCCTTATGTTCGCGATGATTGCCGGCGTAAAAGAGATAGGGCCGCTCGGGTGCGGGAACATCGATCGATTCGAGATACGCGGGATCGATCCCGAGCGGAACGACACGCACGCGGACTGCATCGACCCCGAGGTAGCGCTCGCAATCCTCGATGCTGCGCTCGTCGCCGACGATGATGCGCTGCGCACGGCGCGCCGCGGGCGCGACGACGGTTCGGTAATACCAGGCGACCTTCGCTTCATAGAATTCCGCGAAGCGGCAATGAATGAGGTCGTGAATCGTCAGCACGTAGGGCAGCGTGCGCACGAGCGGGAGATATTGCGTCGGATAATGCACCAGCCGTGCCCCCGATCGTGCGATCTCCAGCGGGAGCGCGATCTGTTCGGCAGCGCCGAAGTTCTCTCCGTGCCCGCAGGGAACGAGCTCGATATCGGGCGCGAGGAGATCGCGCCGATCGAGCAACGCCTGCGTGTAGGCCTTCATGCCGACCGACATCTGCCGCGTCAGCCGCGCGTCGAGCGCTACGCGCGCCATGCTCGCCATGCCGCCGCAGCGGGATAGAGCGCCGACCACCACATTACGTACCAGCCCTGCGGCCCATCGAGCAAAGCGCCGCGCGCGATCCCAAACTTCGCCAGGCGCCAGAGCACGAGCAACGATTCGCAGAGAACGCGGGAGAACGAACGGGGCAGCCCGCGCGCCTCGATCTCGGTATACCGGTCGAACTTTCGTCGATACTCCGCTGCGTCGGCGTACGAGTCGTGTTGGAGCGTTCCGGCGAGCTCGCCGACCGGTCCCTCGCAGAGAAAGCGCTCGTGCAAAGCGGCACGACCGCCCGCGCTCGGAAACGCTTCGATCCGGACCGCATCGACGCGAAAGAGCCGCAGCAAGCGTTCCCCGCGCCACATCCGCAGCGAGCGCCCGGCAAACGTGGTGTCGCGACGAAGCGTATAGGCGACGAATTCCCCGGATGCATCGGCGATAGCGGCGCGCAATCGGTCGTCGAGCGCTTCGTCGGCATCGAGGACCAAAGCCCACGGCGTGCGCACTCGAGCGAGTGCAAAACGGCGCGCGTCGACGAAATCGCTCCACGGTCGCACGATCACCGTCGCTCCGGCGTTGCGTGCGATGCTCTGCGTCGCGTCGGTCGATTCGGCGTCGAGGACGAGCACCGGCATCGTCGCCGGCAGCGACGCGAGCGCGCGCGGGAGCCGTCGCTCCTCGCACCTGGTAAGGATAACGGCGGTAACGTCCGCGAGCTTCACCGCCGAACGCTAGGTCTGCGAGAGCTGTTTTGCGATCGGCACTCCGCCGCAACGAAGCGCGGCGCCGACGAAATCGCGGTAGAGCGGCGACGGGCGATTCGGCCGCGATTTAAACTCGGGATGCGCCTGCGTTCCGACGAACCACGGGTGGCGTTCGGTCGGCAACTCGACGATCTCCACCAACTTCGTCTTCCCGACGATGTGATAACCGGTAAAGCGGAGCCCGTGCTCTTCGAAGATCGGGCGATATTTATTGTTGAACTCGTACCGGTGCCGGTGGCGCTCCTGAATCGTCACCGCACCGTAAGCGGCGGCTGCGAGCGAGTCGGGCTCGAGCGTGCATTCGTAGGTTCCGAGACGCATCGTTCCGCCGTAACTCTCCAAGTTGCGCTGATCGGGCATAAAATCGATCACCGGATCGGGCGTGCTCTCGTCGACCTCGCTCGACTGCGCGTCAACGAGGCCGCAGACGTTGCGGGCGAACTCGACGCATGCGAGTTGCATGCCGTAGCAAATCCCCAGGAATGGAACGCCGTGTTCGCGCGCGTACCGAATCGCCGTGAGTTTGCCGTTGACGCCGCGCGCGCCGAAGCCCGGGGCGACGAGAATGCCGGCGGCATCGGCGAGGACGCCGACGCCTTGCCGTTCGATCGCCTCGGAATCGATGCGTACGATATCGACCGCGGCATCGTGGAAGATTCCGGCGTGATAGAGCGCCTCGTTAATGGAGATATAGGCGTCTTTCAGTTCGACGTACTTGCCGACGAGAGCGATGCGGACGCGATGTTCGGGCTCGAGGATGCGATCCACGATCTTCGCCCATTCACCGAGATCGGGAATGCGAGCCGGAAGGCCGAGTTTGCGCGTCGCGGCTTCGGCGAGCCCCTCGCGTTCGAGATTGAGCGGCACCTGATAGATCGTCGGAGCGTCGCCGTTCTGCACCACCGCCTGCGGCGCGACGTCGCAGAACAGTGCGATCTTCTCCTTCAGCTCTGTCGGCATTGGTACCGAAGACTGCGTGCGGCAAACGATCGCATCGGGCGAGATGCCGATGCCGCGTAATTCGCGCACCGAATGCTGCGTCGGTTTCGTCTTGAGTTCGTCGGCGGCGCCAAGATGGGGAACCAGGGTGAGGTGAACGTACATGACGTTCTCCTCGCCGACATCGTAGCGCATCTGGCGAATCGCTTCGAGAAAGGGCAGCGATTCGATATCGCCGACGGTGCCCCCAACCTCGACGATGCAGACGTCGCAGCGGCTGCCTTCGGCGACGCGTTTCACGTGCGCCTTAATTTCGTTGGTGATGTGCGGAATGACCTGAACCGTCGCACCGAGATACTCTCCGCGACGCTCCTTCTCGATCACCGAATTATAGATCTGTCCGGTCGTAACGTTGTTCGCGCGCGAGAGCGATTCGTCGATAAATCGCTCGTAGTGTCCGAGATCGAGATCGGTCTCGGCACCATCTTCGGTAACGAAGACCTCCCCGTGCTGATACGGGTTCATCGTTCCGGCGTCGACGTTGATATACGGGTCGAGCTTTAAAATCGCGACCGAGAAGCCGCGAGAGCGCAACAACCGCCCGAGCGAGGCAGAGGCGATCCCCTTGCCCAACGAACTCACGACACCGCCGGTAAAAAATATATACTTCGCCACGACGGAACGCTCTTTTCGCTTCACCGGGCTTGGCTGCCTTCGCCGCCCACGCGCGAGCTTCGCCGACGAGGCTCCTACCGTGCGACGAGGATGCGCACGTAGCGCTCGAGCCCGGAGAGATCCCGCATCGCGAGTACCTCGTCGTTCGGGAAGCTCGTGCGAGCGATCTCCGCGAGGCCGGCGATCGTCGGCGGCGCCGCTTCGAGGAGCACGAGTGCCCCGGGTTTGAGCAGCGGCGGAAGCATCGGTACGAGGCGCCGATAGAGGGCGAGCCCGTCGGGGCCGCCGTCGAGCGCCTCGTGCGGCTCGAACGAGAGCGGGTCGGGGCGCTTGGGAATCGCATCGGTGGGGAGGTACGGAAGGTTCGCTACGACGGCATCGAAGTGGCGGTCGCCGATCCCCGAGGCGAGGTCGCCGAAGCGGAATTTACACTTCGCAAAAACGTTAAAGCGCCGTGCGTTATGCTCGGCGACTTTCAGCGCGGCGAGCGATATATCGACGCCCTCGACGGTGACCGCCGCGAGCTCCGCCGCCAGGGTACAGGCGATCGCGCCGCTACCGGTTCCGACATCGAGAACCGTCAACAATTGCTTGGGATAGGTAGGATCGAGCCGTCCTCGGAGATAGTGGAGAAGGTCGTCGACGAGTACCTCGCTTTCGGGGCGCGGTACCAGGACCTTATCGTTCACGACGAACTCGCGGCCGTAGAAACCTGCCGTCCCGAGGATGTAGGCGATCGGCATTCCCGTCGCCCGTTTCTCGCAAAGCTCGGCGAAACGCTCGCCCTGCGGACGCGAGATAAAGCTGTCGCTATGCGCTAAGAGCCAGGCGCGATCGCGCCCCAAAACGCTACTCAGCAACAGTTGCGCGTCGGTGCGCGGTGAGTCGATATATTTAGCTAGCGACACGATGCCGCGCGCGAGTACTTCGGAGACGCTTTGCGGACGATATCCCCCCGAGCTACTCATCTTCCCGAGCCATTCTGCACCGCGGAATCGCTCCCCGCCAAGAGGCGGGCGCGTTCGTCTTGCAGCAGCGCGTCGACGAGGCGATCCATATCGCCGTCGAGCACGGCGCGGAGATTCCCGAAATTCTCATTGACGCGGTGATCGGTAATGCGATCTTGCGGGTAATTATAGGTTCGAATCTTCTCCGAGCGATCGCCGGTCCCGACCTGGCTGCGCCGAATCGAGCCGAGTTCTTCTTCTTGTTCGCGCCGCTTGCGTTCGTAGAGCGTGGAGCGGAGCATTTGCATCGCCTTTTCGCGGTTCTGAATCTGCGAACGTTCCTGCTGCGACGCGACGACGACGCCGGTCGGAAGATGGGTGATGCGAATCGCCGACTCGGTCTTGTTGACGTACTGGCCGCCGGCACCGCTGGACTTGTAGGTATCGATCTGTAAATCCGAAGGGCGAATCTCGACGGTCACATCGTCGTCGATCTGCGGAAGCACCGCGACCGTCGCTGTCGAGGTATGGACGCGCCCCTGGCTCTCGGTCTGCGGAACTCGTTGCACGCGATGCACGCCCGATTCGTATTTAAAGCGGCGGTACGCGCCGGTTCCCTTGATCGAGAACACGATCTCTTTGTATCCGCCTGCGTCGCTGGGGCTCTCGGAGAGCAGCTCCACCTTCATGCGATGCGACTCGGCATAGCGCATGTACATGCGCGCGAGATCGCCGGCGAAGATCGCGGCCTCGTCCCCCCCGGCACCGCCGCGAATTTCGATAAAGACGTCGCGGTCGTCATCAGGATCGCGCGGCAGCATCAATTCTTGCAACTCGCCTTCGAGCTCGCCGATCTGCTCGCGGAGCGAGGCGATCTCTTCGTCGGCAAGCGCGCGCAACTCGGCATCGCCGGCGGAGCGGGCGAGCGACTCCGCTTCAACGAGTTCGTTTTGCAGTCGCTCGTGGCGACGGAACGCCGCCACGGTCGGTTCCAAGGTCGCCCGCTCTTTCGAGAGCGCTGCGAAGCGCGCCTGATCGAACGCCCCGCTCGGGTTTCCGAGTTCGCGGTCGATCTCGTCGAAACGCCGCGATGCGGAGCGCAGGCGTTCGACCATAGCGATATTCAGTGCGGCCATCGTAAAAGCAAAAGCGAGCCGTGGAGGCGGCCCGCTTGCCTGTCCCTTAAAGCCCTACGGCGCGGGGGCCGAGTTTTTCGACTCGCGCGCGGCTTTGCGCGCGGCGGCTTCGGCTTTCTTCTGTTCGGCGGCGGCGGCGCGCTGATTGAATTTATCGACGCGTCCGGCAGTATCGATCAGCTTCTGCTGCCCCGTAAAGAGCGGATGGCAAGCCGAGCAGATCTCGACGCTGATCTTCTGATGCGTCGAGCCGGTGGTAAACGTGCTCCCGCAGGCGCAATGGACGAGCGCGTCGGGATACCAAGTGGGATGAATCTTAGGTTTCACAGCCCTCGTAGTATAGCAGCCCATGCAAGAGACCTCGGGGGTATCCCCGAGGCCTCTTGCCGTCCCCTCCCCCAGAAGGGGAAAGCCCCTTAGTTGACCGGCGTCTGGGTGACCGCGGTGATCAGTCGCCCCGTCATCGGGACGCCGAGGCCGGTCACCAGATCGTATCCCGGGGTCGAAAAGCAGCAGCCCGTAATCGGGGCGAGGCTGCCGTTCTGGTTCGCCTGGTTCTCGCCGTACTGCACGTCTTTGAAGACCGAGGCGTAGTTCGCCCGCGCCGCGGCGATCTGGTAGAAGAGCGGCGCCGGGTTGCCGAGGCGGTAGCTGTAGGGCCCGGTTGAGCCGTTTCCGCAGGTCGCCGACTGCTTGCAGGCCTGCAGGACGAGCGCCCACTGTGCCGCCGCTTGCGGCGCAGCCATGGACGTACCCCCAACCGCGCCGATCTGCCCGCCGTAGGCGATGTACTCACCCATTCCCTGGCCGGTGAGCGGATCGGCATCCATCGAGACATCGGGAATGCCGCGGAATCCACCGAGTTGCGGGTTCCCGCCGGTCAAGGTGAGCCCGGCCTGCCAGGCGGGTGCCGGAATCAGCACCGAGACGCCGCCGCCGGAACCGATGTTATTGCCCCAGGTGCCGTTTCCGCCCAGCGTCGTCTGGTCGGCCCAGGCGGTGATCAGGCCGAGGAGATTCCCCGCACTATCGACGGGGAGATTCACGCCACCGACCGCGACCACGTTGGCATCGGTCGCCGGATAGGAAACGCAGGGTGACGTCGGATAGAGGCCCGTAATGGGATCGACACAATCGGCGTTCCCGTTATCGCCGGATGCTACGAAAACCGCGATACCTTCCGCCGCGAGCGCGGCGAATTCACTCGGCCCCAGACCGGTGCCACCCGGTCCGACGTACGCCGCACCGAAGTCCGTCTCGCCGCCGCCGTAACTCAAACTGAGCACGTCGGAGCGATTGTCGGCGATCGCCTGCTGAATTTCGAAGTCTGCGAGCGTAATGCCCTCGGCATCACCGAGCGTCTCACCGGTCGGACAGCTCGTCACGCCGACGTTGGCGGTGTCTACCGCGCCGGTCCCCGAGTTATAGCAAAAGGAGTAGTAGGCGAGATAGAAGTTCTCGTTGACGCCGGGAGCGAGGCTCGCGGTCGTCTCGGTATCGAGCTGCGCTTCGCCGTCCTCGAGGTTACAGCTCTGAAAATTCGGATTCCCGCTGCCGTTGGCAATACAGGTTTGGAAATTCGGACTCAGCGGCGTCGTATCGGGCGGCGGCAGCGTGAATCCGGTCGCCGGGAATCCCGGGCCATACGGGAAGGTTCCGGGAACATTGAGCGCCGTGGGATTCACGAAGAGCGGCGAGGTCGGGATCAGGCTGACGGTTGCGACGCGGGTGTGAAACGCCGCGCCGTAATACGGGACATCGTTCGGGTCGATCGGCCCGGTGCCGATGATGCCGAGGCCGATGCCGTTCCCGTTGAGACCGGCATTATAGGCGCCGGTGAAATCGAAGGCCCGCGCGACTTGTTGCGGCGAGAGCCCGGGACCGAAAGACGCCGTCGACGGACGAATCAAGTAGTTGTGAACTTGCGAAGCGATCGGGACGAGTGCGTTGAGCGCGGCGAGCGGAATGCTCGCATCGACATGCGGCGCTCCGATCGGAGCGATAAAACGCTCCTTCCCGTACTGATAGTATCCAAATTTCACGCCTAACGCCGCGGTGAATTGCGTGCTGCTGCCGACGAGCGAGAGCACGAGATTCTGCGGCCACGTCCCAACGCCGATACCGTATTGCTGGAAGTACGTCGCGACCTTCGCTTGGTTGACCGGGGAGGCTCCGTAGAGCTGCCCGATCTGCTGCGGCGTGAGGAAGTGGCGATAGTTCGGATTTCCCGGCGTGCTCGCTTGTTGCGCGTACGTCAGCAACCCGGCCTCGTTCTGCAATTGCGGCTGCGCCAGCATCGCCAGCGCGACGGGTTTGGTGAGCGGACCGATGTAGGTCGCCTGTTGCAACATCCGCTGCCCCCAGCGAAACGACGACGGCCCCGTCGAACCGACCGGCGGGATATTCCCCCCGGTATTCGAGGTCGGAAGCGGCGAGCCGGCACCGCCGCCTCCACCGCACGCGGCGAGTAAAGATGCCGCAATGAGCGCTGCGGCGGCCGTTCGAATGCGCTGCATGCGAAACATTAGCGGTTACCTCCGGGGAGAAGCGTGGGAACGATGCGGACGAGCATCTTGGCGAAGGCCGTGCGCGCTTGCGCCCGTTCTCGCGCGATATGCATGCGGAAACTCGTGCGATCGGCGGCGTAGAGTGCCGTCGAAATCGGAGCGGGCGCCGCGCTCTTCGTCGAGCGCGCGTCGCTCTGAATCGAGGTTCCCGAACTCTGCAGCGTCAGCGTCTGCACGTACGTCTTCGTTAACTGCGGGGTACCGACGTAGGCCGCGATATTCGCCGCACCCGCCGTGTCGTTGAGATAGTCGTAGTAGTACGTCTGAACGTCGTTCATCGCCACGCAGACCGGACCGAATCCTTGAGCGGTGTAGGTCGTCGTCGTCGTGACTTCGTCGAGTCCGAAGATCGGATCGATCTTCGTCACTGCCTGAGCGATGGAGTCGCCGCTCGTTCCGAAGGTGCTCGGAACCGAACAGGATGCCGGAAAGCTCACCCCGGTGCTCACCGTGTCGCTCTCTTGATAGAGTTTCGGCGATGGGGAGAACCACGCCGACGGCGTCGCAATGACGAGCGGCGGATTCGGAGCGGGCGTTCCGGTCGCACCCGGCGACGGGGAAGGGGTCGGGTTGAGGATGGAGACCGTGATGCTTCCCGCCGAGGGCGCAGAGTACGTGATGAGATACGGATTCCCGTAGTAATTGAAGGTCCACGCGCCGGAGCCGTCGGGGTTCACGAGGAAATTCATCGATGGAACGCCGCCGGTCCTGAACGTATCGGTTTCGTTGTAACTGCCGTCGGCATTCGTCGTGCGCGCGATCGTCGCTCCGTCGGCGTCGGTTTCGTTATACGTTCCGGCGGGGGAGTTCGTCCACGTCGCTCCCGCGCTCTCGGGGAGGACGTCGAGAATCTGCGGCGTTGTGTAGGTCCATGCGTAGGTGTTCATGCTATCGTCGACGCTCTGCTGGGCGTTCAGCACGAAATTCGTCCCGCTCCCCGCGCTCACGGTCGAATAGTATGAATCGCCGGTCGCGGTGCGCGTGGCCGTCGTGCCGACGGTCGTCGTCGTGGAATGGAAATCGGTTCCACCACTGCCGAGCGGATCGCTACTAGCGGTAACGACGACGTTTTCGGAGATTTTCGCCGCCGTAGCGGTGCTGGGAAACGGACTTCCGACCGGATAGGTGTAAACGTCGCTCTCCTGGGAACTCCCCGAGAACGCGAAGGTGTCGCCGACGGCGGCGGGTCGAGCGGAACTCGAAACGGCGGGATTCCCCGCGCCGCCGACCGGCGGAGCGGTCGTTGGAAGGGCGGGGGCGCCGCCGCCACCGCATGCGGCAAGAAGTGCGGCTGCGGCGACCGCTCCGAAAAGCATCGCTGGTATTTTCACGAAATCACAAACCTCTCCAAGAGGAGCAGCAAAATGGGGTACGTTCGTTTCTTGATATCTGCAAAGGATTTGCCGTTCCTGCGACACTTTACACCTATGAAGCGTTTTTCGAACATGAAACGTCGAATGCGATTCCAGGCTCCGCTCGCAGCCCTCGCGCTGCTCACCCTCGCTGCCGCGCCGTGCCGGCTCGACGGCGCCCGTATTTTCGATACCGGTTCCACGAACGCGCCCGGGTATACGATCGCGGTGCGTTCCGACGGCACCGGTTGGTGGCGTTCGACGACGCGAGGCTCCCAAAACCTCACCACCGCCCATACCTTTACGATCGCTCAGGGCATCGCGCGCCGATTTCTCGCGGCGATGAGCGCGGGACGCGCGAACGGCGTTCGCGGCGTCCCGTGCATGAAATCCGCCTCCTTCGGGCATAGCGTTTTTGCGCTCTGGCACGGCTGGCGTTCGCCCGACATCACCTGCCCGCTCGATGGTGCGTTGCCGCAAAGGATCGCTGCGAGTATCCACGCCGTCATCGCCGCTTCCGGAATGCCCGCTCCGACGGTCGGACGCCGAATCGGCCTTCCCGGAAACGAACCTCGCCGTCAGCCAAGCGAACCGTCGCCCGCAGGGTCACCGACGGCGCAGCCGCGAAGCACGCACTCGTGAAGCCACAACGTATCGCTCTCGGCTGCGCGCTTGCAGCCCTCCTCGCTGTGCCCGCCACGGCCTGGGCGAACCCGGCCGCGACGGCGACCCCCGCTCCGAAACCCGCGCCCAAAGCGACGCCGAAACCGCCGCCGCCGCAGCGAGTCGGGATCTCCGGTGTTTGGGAGATTCAGATTCAGTATCCAAATACAACGATCTACGCGCATTTCAGCATGCACCAGCACGGCGATGCGCTGGAGGGGACCTATCTGAGCCCCGACGGTAAAAAATCGCGGCTCGCCGGGAGTCTCTCCGGCGAGAACATGGTCGTGGTGGTCACGCTTGCCGATGGGAAAGTGCTGCGCTTCGAATCGCAATTGAACGGTACGACCGACATGGTGGGCATGCTCACCAAAGCGAACGGAAAGCGCGTGGTCTTCACGGCCTCCTATCGCCCGAAAGAGAAATTCTTCGATTCCCTCAGTCCGGTCCCCGGCGGCCTCGGCAACGGCGGGATCGGCACCGGAACCGGCGGGTATAACCCGCCCCGGTAGGGCGGAGGGCCGGGCTCGGCGGCGCTATGCGCGCTCGGCGAGCCGACGCTCGACGTAGGGAATCAGCCCGCCCGCCTCGATCAGCGAGCGCATGAAGGGCGGAAACTCGGTGGCCTTATAACTCGTCCCTTTCGTGCGGTTGCGAATAGCGCCGGCGGCGGGATCGATCTCGATCTCGTCCCCGGCGGCGATCGCATCGACGGCCTCGGGGCATTCGAGAATCGGCAACCCGATATTAATCGCGTTCCGATAGAAAATTCGCGCGAACGATTTCGCGATCACCGCCGAAACGCCGGCGCCTTTAATGGCGATCGGAGCGACTTCGCGGCTCGATCCGCAGCCGAAGTTCGTATCGGCGACGATGATATCTCCCGCTCGTACGCGCGCGGAAAACTCGGGATCGATGCCTTCCATCGCATGTTTGCCGAGCTCTGCTTGATCGACGAGATTACAGTACTTGCCCGGAATGATCACGTCGGTATCGACGTTTTTCCCGTAGGTGTGAGCGCGTCCGCGCAGCATCGTATCCATTCTTTTTCGTTCCTCGTTCTTTATCGTGCGCGATCGTCGTTATGAATAGGCCGGTGCGCGTTCGACGACGCGCGGGTCGGTGATACTCCCGGTGAGTGCCGATGCGGCACAGGTCGCCGGTGAAGCGAGATAGACCTCCGCTTTCGGCGAGCCCATGCGCCCGACGTAATTGCGGTTGGTCGTCGAAAGGCAACGCTCGCCGTCTCCAAGCGTCCCCATATGCCCGCCGAAGCACGCCCCGCAGCCCGGCGTGTTGACGACGCATCCGGCGCTCGCCAAGGTTTTGAGAATGCCTTCATCGGCTGCCTGCATCCAGACTTTTTGCGAGCCGGGATTCACGATAACGCGCAGGCTCGGCGCAATTTTCTTGCCGTGGAGAATCTTTGCAGCGATCCGCAAATCCTCGATGTAGCCGTTGGTGCAGCTGCCGATAAAGATCTGGTCGAGCTGCACGCGCTCGCGGAGCACCTCCGAGATTGGATGGACGTTATCGGGCGTGTGCGGGCAGGCGATCTGCGGCTCGAGCGCGGCGACATCGATGGCCACGACGCGCTCGTAGGCGGCGTCGGCATCGGCGCGTTCGACGACGAATGGGCGATCGGTACGTTCGCGCACGAACGCCAGCGCCTTTTCATCGGCGTGGAAGATGCCGTTCTTCGCGCCGGCTTCGATCGCCATGTTCGCCATCGTCAGGCGCCCGGTGATCGAGAGCGCGTCGATCGTCGATCCGTGATATTCGAGCGCGCGATAGGTCGCGCCGTCGATGCCGAGACGTCCGACGGTCGCCAGCATGAGGTCTTTGGCGTAGACGCCCTCCTGCATCGCACCTTCGTAGACGACTTTAATCGTCGGTGGAACGCGTAGCCACACTTCGCCGAGAACGAACGCCGCTGCGATATCGGTCGAGCCCATACCGGTTGCGAATGCGCCGAGCGCGCCGTAGGTGCAGGTGTGAGAATCGCCGCCGACGATCAGTTCGCCCGGAGCGACGAGCCCTTCTTCGGGGAGCACGACGTGCTCGATGCCGCCGCGCCCGACGTCGAAGAAATGTTCGATCTTTTGCTCCGCTGCAAACTCTTTCATCAACCGTGCGAGCTTCGCCGACTGCGCGTCTTTCGCCGGAACGAAATGGTCTTCGACGAGAGCGATTTTCGACGGGTCGAAGACGCGCGTCGCACCCTTCATGGAGCGCATGACGGCGATCGCAACGGCGGCGGAGAGTTCGTTCGCTAGAACGAGATCGACCTTCGCGTTGATGATCTGTCCGGGTTCGACGCGGTCGAGCCCGGCATGGCGCGCGAGAATCTTTTCGGTGAGGGTCATTCCCACGATGTTGTGCTACCTCGTCGGAGTTGGGGGGCGAGCACTAACGGCTCTCCTGATGTTTTCGCCTCCTCCGAGGCGACTCCCGCAGTGCGGCAGGCAAAGCCTCGCCGGGGCGCGCACACCTCCATCATGAACGACCGCAGCTTCGGTTTTGCAACGCGCGCAATCCACGCTGGAACGCCGCCCGACCCCGTCACGGGCGCGCGCGCGGCCCCGATCTATCAGAGCTCGGCATTCGTCTTCGGCTCCACCGAAGAGGCCGCCGAACTCTTCGCGCTGCGCGGCTACGGCCATATCTACAGCAGAATCAGCAACCCGACCGTTGCTTCGTTCGAAGAGCGCATGGCGAGCCTCGAAGGCGGGCTCGGCGCGGTCGCATTTTCGAGCGGGCTCGCAGCGCAGCTCGCCGTCGTGCTCGCTCTCGCGCGCAACGGCGACCACATTCTCTGCTCGCAGAACGTCTACGGCGGGACGGTGACGCAGTTTTCCATCACCCTCGACCGCATGGGCATCGCCGTCACCTTCGTCCCCATCGGCGATCTCGCGGCGATGCGCGCCGCCATGCGCTCCGAAACGAAACTGCTCTTCGTCGAAACGATCGGGAACCCGGCGGGAGCGATCGCCGATCTCGAGACGCTCGCGCGCTTCGCCCACGAAAGCGGCATCCCGCTCGTTGTCGATAATACCTTCGCCTCGCCCTACTGCTGCCGTCCGATTGAATTCGGCGCCGATATCGTCGTCGCATCGGCAACGAAATTTATCTGCGGACATGGAACCACCGTCGGCGGCGTCGTCGTCGATGCCGGCCGCTTCGATTACGGCAGCGGTCGCTTCCCCTTGCTCTCCGAAGCAAGCCGCGGCTACCACGGAAAAGTCTTTACCGAAACCTTCGGCGAGTACGCATTCCTCATGCGGCTGCGCGCGGAGATCCTTCGCGATGTCGGCTCGCAACTCGGGGCGCACGATGCGTGGCTGCTCTTACAGGGGCTCGAAACGCTTCCGCTCCGAATGGAGCGACACGTCGCCAACGCGATGACCGTCGCGCGCCACCTCGAAGCGCATCCCGATATCGAATGGGTCCGCTACCCCGGGCTGCCCTCGCACCCCGACTTCGCACTCGCGACTCGCTATCTTCCGCGCGGAGCCGGATCGGTTTTTACCTTCGGCATTCGCGGAGGGCGCGAGGCGGGGCGCCGATTCATCGATGCGCTCGAACTCTGGAGCCACCTCGCCAACGTCGGCGATGCGAAATCGCTCGTCATCCATCCGGCGTCGACGACGCACTCGCAACTAAGCGACGACGAAATGCGCGCTGCAGGCGTCGCTCCCGAGACCGTTCGCCTCTCCGTCGGCCTTGAGGAGTGCGACGATTTGCTTTGGGATATCGACCAGGCACTCGAAAAGGCTCACGCCGGTCGTCGGGTGAGCGCATGATTCTCACCGGAGTCGCAGAGCGCCGTGCGTTGCTCGCTCGCAGCACGACCATCGCGATGGTCGGCGCCTCGGGCGATCCCTTGCGCCCGAGTTACACCGTCTTCTCCTACTTACGCACGGAGAGTGCGTTCACCGTTACGCCGATCAATCCGAAGCTCGACGAGATCGACGGTATTCGCGCGTTTGCGTCGCTCGCCGACTACGCGCGCGCGCACGGCGCGCCCGATATCGTCGACGTCTTTCGCAATCCCGCCTCGCTCCTCCCGATCGTCGACGAAAGCATCGCCGTCGGAGCGAAGGCGATTTGGTTTCAATACGGCGTCGTGAACGAAGCGGCGATCGCGCGCGCCGATGCCGCGGGGCTCGAGGTCGTCGTCGACCGTTGCATCAAGGTCGAGATCGCGCGCTTTACCGGAGGGCTCGCGACGGCGGGGCTCAATAGCGGCATCATCTCCTCGCGTCGCACGGGCACGCGATGAGTCGCGAGCGCGACGCCGCCGAACTCGACGAACGCATCCTCGGAACGATCGATGCCTGGCATCGGCACGGACGGAGCCCGAGCGATGCCGAGTTCGACGATCTCGCACTCGCAATCTTCGCGCACCAACTCCGCTATAACGCCGCATACGCCGCGTATTGCGCGGGATACGGCTTCTCGCCGACCGCGTTGCCGACGACCTGGAGCGCGATCCCTCCGCTTCCGGCACGGGCATACAAAGAAACGGCGATCGCCGCATTCCCGATCGAGCGCGCCGACCTCGTCTTCGAGAGCAGCGGCACGACGCTCGGCGAACCGAGCCGACACTACATCGAAGATCCCCGGCTCTACGATGCCTCGCTCCTCGCGAGTTTCGAACGAGCGATGCTGCAGGATGGCATGCGCCTGCGCTATGCGTTGCTCGTTCCTAATCCCGCGCAACGCCCGCACTCCTCGCTCGGCTACATGATGGGCCGCGTCGCCGTCGCATTCGGCGACGGCGAGACCGGTTGGTATCTCGACGAAGATCGTCTGCTGGTCGACGCTTTTTTGGCCGATGCCGGTGACGCCTGCGATCGCGGGCAGCCGCTCTGCCTCGCCGCAACGGCGTTTTCGCTCTTCCATCTCGTCGAGACGCTCGAAGAGCGCGGCGCGACGATGCACCTTCCCACGGGCTCTCGGATCATGGAGACCGGCGGCTTTAAAGGGCGTTCGCGCGTCGTTGCGCGCGAGGAACTCTACGCGCGCGCCGAGCGCGCGCTCGGCGTGCCCTCCGAACGGATCGTCGCCGAATACGGGATGAGCGAGCTCTGCTCGCAGTATTACGACCGGCCGGGGCCCGAACGAATCGTCGGCGGCACGACGTACCGCGTCAAATCCGCGCCGCCGTGGTTGCGCACGCGCGTGCTCGACGAACGCGAACGCGACGTTTCGCCGGGGAGCGTCGGAGCGCTCGCGCACATCGATCTCGCCAACCGGAGTTCGTGCCTCGCGCTGCTCACCGAAGATCTCGGCGCGCTCGTCGAGAACGGGCTCGTGCTCCTCGGCCGCGAGAACGGAACGCAAATGCGCGGCTGCTCGCTCGATGCCGAGGATCTTCGCCGATCGTGACCGCACTCTCGGCGGTGCCGCTCCGATCGATCGTTTCGGCGATCGGCGACGCCGCCGCTCGTTGGAGCGACGCAGATTTTCCTCCGCGCGTCCGAGCGACAAGCGAAATCGTCGAACGGACGGGATACACGATTCCCGTCGTCGAGTACGCGCTCGATGCGCTCTTCGGCGCGATTCACAGCGACGCGCTCTTCGAAACGATCCGTCGCGAACTCGGCGATCTCGAGGCATTCGACGGGCCGACTGCACGGATCTATCCGGTCGGGCGCGTGGCGATTCTTTCAAGCCGTACGACGATCGGCGTCGCGATTCCGGCGATGTGCTTCGCGCTCGCAGCGAAGAACGACGTGCTCGTGAAAGATCGCGAAGATGCACTCGTTGCGGCGTTCGCGCGAACGCTCGCCGAGGAGCTCGACGCATTCGCGGAAGCAATCGAAGTCGCGACCTGGGATGGAGAGCACGATGGATCGCGGTTGCACGACGTCGACGCGATCGTCGTATTCGGAAAAGATGAGACGATCGCTCGCGTCACCGCCGATCGTGCCGGGCGCGCGCGCACCATCGGCTTCGGTTCGCGCACGAGTATCGCCTTTCTCGACGAAGCCGCACAGCGCGACGATCGTACGATCGACGCGGCGCTCGCGGGCGCGGCTCGCGACGCGAGCCTCTACGAAGGCGAGGGCTGCCTGAGCTTGCACGCGCTCTTCATCGAACGCACCGCCGCGCGGACGCCGCGCGAGGTCGCCGAGCGCTTCGCGCGGGCGATGGAGAGCGCCGCGACCGAATTCCCGGTCGGGCAGCGGTCGGCGGCGAGCCGGGCGGCGATGCTCCAAGCGCGCAATCTCGCCGCCTTTCGCGCCGCGACCGGGCGAGGGGGAGCGTTGTGCGACGACGCGCTGAGCTACCTGTTGCTCCTCGATCCGCCCGATCGCGAGCCTCCGCCCTTCCTGCCGCGAACCGTCGCACTCGTCCCAGTGGAGTCCTTCGAGGAGGTCGCCCGGTACATCGAACGGTTTGCACTGCCGATCGAAGCGCTCGGGGTTACCGGAACCGGCCACATCGATACGGAACGAGCATCGCGAATCGGCGCCGCCCGTATCGCCGCTCTTGGCGAGATGCAGCGGCCGCCGCTCCTAACACATCATGGCGGACGCCCTCGGATCGCCGAATACGTTCGCTTTCTCGACCGTGACGGAGAGACGAAGTGAACGAGCCCCTCGAAAACGTGCGTGGCCCCGTCCCCGGAAAACGCAGCACCGAATTGCTCGCGCGGCTGCGCCTCCACGAGTCGCAAAACGTGACCGCGATCGAGGAGCAGTTCCCCATCGTTTGGGAGTCGGCGCTCGGTTCGGTCGTCACCGATGTCGACGGGAATGCGTATCTCGATCTCACCTCGGCATTCGGCGTCGCCGCAATCGGGCATAGCAATCCCTACGTTGCATCGGCGGTCGCCGACCAAGTAGTGCGGCTCGCCCACGGCATGGGCGACGTTCATCCGAGCGAGGTGCGAATCGAACTCCTCGAGCGCATTGCGTCGATCGTTCCCAAGGGCCTGACGCGCACCTATTTGGCGACCTCCGGCTCCGAAGCCGTCGAAGTTGCACTCAAAACGGCGATCCTCGCCACCGGAAAGCCCGCCCACGCAAGTTTTCGCAACGGGTACCACGGGTTGAGCCTCGGAGCGCTGGAGGTCACCGGGATCGAACGCTTCCGCGCGCCCTTCGCCGGAGCGATCGCCGCGAACGCGCTTTTTCTCGAGTACCCGCGCGCCCGAAATGCCGCCGACGACGATCCCTCGGCGGCGCTCGAGAGCATCCGCAGCTCGCTGCGTTCGCGCGGTGACATCGGCGCGCTCGTCGTCGAACCGATTCAGGGGCGCGGCGGCGTGATTCTTCCGCCGACGGGGTTTCTGCGCGGCCTTCGCGAGATCTGCGACGAACTTGGGATAATGCTCGTCGTCGACGAAATCTGGACCGGCTTCGGGCGGACGGGAACGATGTTCGCCTGCGAGCGCGAAGCGGTCGTTCCCGATCTGCTCTGCATCGGCAAGGCGATGGGCGGCGGTCTGCCGATCGCCGCGCTCGTCGGAACCGAGGCGGCGATGAACGCGTGGCCGCTCTCCGAGGGCGAAGCGCTCCACACGTCGACGTTTTTAGGAAACCCCCTCGCCTGCGCCGCCGCATTAGCGACGATCGGCGAGATCGAACGGCACGATCTGGTCACGCGCGCGAAACAGCTCGGCGTCACGATGGTCTCGCGGCTGGGAAGCCTGCACCGCCACAAGAGCGTGATCGATATTCGCGGGCGCGGCATGATGTGGGGCATCGAACTCGACAGCGCGGCGAGCGCGCATGCCGCGGTGGTACGCGGACTCTCGCTCGGAGTACTTTTATTGCAAGCCGGACCGGAGGGAAACGTGATCTCGATAACACCGCCACTCGTGATGAGCGAGCGCCAACTCTTTCGCGCGATCGATCTGCTCGATCGTGCGTTGGGCCTGCGATGAGCGCCCCGCTTCGCGTCGGCATCGTCGGCAGCGGCTTCGGTGCGAGCACGCACCTCCCGGCATTACGCGCGCACGCGCGTTTCGAAGTGGTCGCTCTCGCCTCGCCGCGCAATGCGGCGCGAATCGGTTCGGAGCAAGGGATCGCGCAGAGCTTCCCATCGTGTGCGGAGATGCTCGCCGGATGCGCGCTCGATGCCGTGGTCGTCGCTTCGCCGCCCTTCGCCCATCATAACGACGTCCTCGCCACGCTCCGTGCCGGAAAACACGTGCTCTGCGAGAAGCCGTTCGCCCTGAGCGTCGCCGAAGCAGAAGCGATGCTCGCCGCCGAGCGCTCGGCGGGAACGGCATGCGCGGTCGCGCATGAGTTTCGCTTTCGCCCCGAACGAATCGCGCTCGCCGAACTCGTTGCCAACGCGCACCTCGATCCGATCCGCGAGATCGAGTACACGCAACTCATGGGTTTCCTGCGCGCCAAAGAGATGCGTCCACGCGGATGGTGGTTTCAACGCGCACGCGGCGGCGGCATCGCCGGCGCGATGCTCTCCCATGCAATCGATGCGTCGAACGCGCTCCTCGGCATGCAGCCCGACTCCGTCGTCGGGAGCATGCGGACGGCCAACCCGCAGCGGTACGACGCCGATGGACTCTTTACGAGCGAGGTCGACGACGGTGCGTTCGCTCTGCTCCGCTATACCAACGGCGTCGTCGCGCGCTTGAGTGTCGACGGCACCGCCGCCGTCAATTCGTTCACGTTTGCCGTTCACGGCGAGAACCGGACGGCGGTGAGCAGCGGAAAGGCGTTCGCCGATCAACGCCTGTTCAGCGTTGACGACGAAGAGACCAACGAACTCGAATGTGCGCCGTCACGCTATGCGCGCTTCGCCGCGATCAACGGCAACGTGCCCCCGATGATGGAGCTCTACGACGCATGGGTCGCCAAGATCGACGGCAGCCACGCCGCCCCGGCGATCGGGCAGGCGCTGCCGACCTTCGCCGACGGCCTCGCCACGCAGCGCGTCCTCGCCGCCGTGGGCTTCGGAGCGTAGCACGCTCCGAAAACCTACGGCAGCGCGAAAGGCGACGCCGTAATCAGCGTCGGGACCAACCCGCTCGCACTCGCGCATGTCGCACTCGGGCTGCAAGGCGCCGAGGCGGCGAAATAATCTCCGGCGTCGACTTTTCCATCGCCATTTGCATCGAACCAGACCGCGATGCGATAGCCCGTGGCGCTCGTCGGAATATCGGCGATACGGAAGGTACCGTTCGCCGCTACGGGGACGCCGGCGGTAAAGTTCGCATCGACGATTGTCGGGGCGGCGTTCATCGCTCCGCTGTTGCTGTACGCAAACGCCACGAACTGCGCCTTCGCTGGAATCGTCGGAGAGATCGTCGTGTCGTTTTCGAGCTGCGCCATCGCGCGGTACACGTCGAGCCGTCCATGCCCTTGGTTGGGATCGTTGAGATTATCGGCGGTGCCGTCGATGAGCCCTTCGAGTTGCGGCACCGTCAGGTTTGGATCGGCGGAGAGCAAGAGCGCGGCCGCGCCGGTGACGTGCGGCGTCGCCATCGACGTGCCGGCGATCAACGTATAGCAGGTCGCAGGCGTCGAACACGGCGGGCTTCCGGTCGTCGAGTAGAGATTGGAGATCCAATGCAAATCGTCGCTATCGCTGCTTCCGCTTGGGTCGCCACCCGGTGCGACGACGCCGAGACCCGGGCCGCTGTTGGAGTAGGAGGCGACAAATTCACCCGGCGCGGGCGTATCGGCGGTCGGTAATGCGGCACTGCACGCGGCGCTCACGTTCGGCCAGATCGCTCCCGCACAGGCATTGTTGTCGTTGAGTGCGGTCGCGCCGACCGCCATCACCCCGGGATAGGCAGCGGGATAATCCAGCCCTTGAACGCCTTGGTTGCGTTCGTTTCCGGCGGCCGCCACGACGAGGACGTTATGAGCCAATGCATATTCCACCGCATCTTCTTCCGTGAAATCCGGGCCGCTATTCGGCTGCGAACCGAGGCTGAGATTGATCGCGCGATCGCCGTGTGCGACGGCGCGATAGATCGCCGTTGCTTCGTCGGAGGTCGACGCGCTCTCGTTCGCTCCCGAACCCGAGAAGATTTTATAGAAATCGAGCGTGACGCCGCCGGCGACACCGGCGAAACCGACGCCGTTATTATCGGCGGCGGTCGCGATCCCCGCGACATTGGTTCCGTGGCCGTCGTTATCTTGCACCGCAGGGCACGAGACGCCGAGATACGGCGTCGGGCACGGCGTGGTGACCGTGCCGCTGCCGCCGACCGGCGTGACGTCTTCTTCCATGATCCCGACGTGCGAGATGAGATCGGCCTGCGCCCACGCATTGCTCGGTGAGGTATCGATGCCGGTATCGAGCACCGCGATCTTCGTCGCGGGCAATCCGAACCCAACCGGCACGGGCGACGTGCTGCCGTAGTTCCACGCGTGCATCATGCCGATCTGATACATATCCCATTGATCGAGCGGATCGAAGAGCCTGTCGTTCGGAGCCGGCGTCAGCGCTGCATTAAGCGGGTAGCGTTGCTGCACCGATTGCACGCTGAGAACCCCCGCGCTCGCACGGAGCCGTGCCGCAACCACCGCTGCGCTTCCGGCCGGGACGCGCACGATATCGCTGCGAACCGGCGCATCGATCGGGGTGATCGTGCGCGCCAGCAGCGCGCCGCTCCGCGCTGCGAGCGCGAAGGGGTGCACCCGCCCGACGGCGACCGCCGCGGCTGCGTACCGAACTTCCAGAAGCGTCGCCTGTCGAGCGATCGGCGTCGCCGGTGCAACCGCGGGCGTGCGGCGGACCGGCATGCGCACGAACGGAATCGAGGCCGGGCCGCGCGAGGCCGCGGCGACCGAAGCGATGCTTCCCGCCGTATCGGCGTTTTGGTTGTAGAGAATCGTGACCGGATTCGCATTGCTCTGCACGCAGAGCGCGTAGGAACCGTTCGCGCCGCCTCCGGCGAACGAAACCGTCGTAAGCGTCTGACTATTCGGGAATGGATTCGCGCTGCCGCCGTAGGGCGGCGTCGTCGCCGTCGGCGTGACGCCGATCGACGCGCCGTTCACGTTGACCGGAATTCCCGTCGGCACCGAGACGAATGAGAGCGCTGCGGGCGTCGGCGACGGGCGCGTGTCGGGGACCGGCGTCGGCCCCGGAGTCGGGGTCGCCGAACCGGTCGGAACGATGCCGACCCCGGCCGTGCAGAGCCCCGGCGTCGGCACCGTTGTCGGCGTCGGAATCGGCGTCGGCGTCGGCATCGGCGTCGGTACGGGGTTCGAACCGCCACCTCCGCCGCAGGCGACCAACATCGCGCTCGCGACGAAAGAAGCGAAGAGGGCCGAGGAGGTGCGCGCGCTGGTTCGT
>JAJYMV010000032.1 GCA_021786705.1 bacterium | reverse complement strand
GGCTCGTCGCATGCAGCGGAGCCTCGCCGGCGAGCCGCTTGATGCCGCGATAGATCTCCCGCAACATCGGCAATGTCGGCGCATCGAGTTTCAGCAGAAACTCGTTGAGCCGGCGATCCGCGGGGCCGAAGAGCAAGTGAATGCGCGCGTCGGCACCGTCGCGCCCCGCACGCCCCGCCTGTTGGTTGAATTCGGTGAAGTTAAAGTTGAGATGGTAGAGCACGACCTCGCGCACGTCGGGGAGATCGATGCCTTCGCCGAACGCCGTCGTCGCGACGACGACGTCGATGCCGCCGGAGCGAAAGGCGCTCTCGACAGCGTAGCGCAACTCGGTGGGGACTCCGGCATGATAGAACGCCACCCGGTCGCGACAGCGTTCTTTTAGCCGCGTCGCCACTTCGGTCGCTTCCTTTCGCGAGTTGCAGTAGATAATACCGCGCGCCCCATCGCCGAATAAATTCGCAACGTAGGCGTGCTTATCGGTGGTTCCGCGCGCGTCGACGACGTGCAGGTTGTTGCGAACCGTCGCATCGATCGCCCACTCTTCGATACGCAACGCCTCGCGAATCTCGGTGAATCCCTCGTCGTCGACCGTTGCGCTGAGCGCGAGCACCTGCGGGTTGCCGACCGCGGCGAGCGTCTGCGCGATATCGCGATAGCCCGAGCGACGGCGCGCTTTGCCGACGTGGTGCGTCTCGTCGACGACGAGGAGATCGATTTTGCTCGCGCCGGAAAAATGGGCGGCATAGTAGCGCAAAAATTCAGGAGTCGCGAGAATCATATCCCACGCACCGCTCTCAAGCGCGGCGAAGAGATCGCTCCGTTCGTTCGCCGGAATCGCACCATTCGCACGGAAGAGCCGCATCCCCAAAGGTTCGAGTTTGCGCGTAAAGCCTTCAAACTGGTCGTTGCAGAGCGCGCGCAGCGGGTAGAGGACGACGCTCTTGCGACCTCGGGAGAGCGCTTCGGCGGTCGCGGTGAAGGCAAAACAGTACGATTTTCCGCGCCCGGTGCCCATGATGCCGAGCACGCGCTTGCCCGCAAATACGCGGTCGACGATGAGCGATTGCGTCTCGTGAGGCTGGCGATCGCCGATGAGCGCCGCGCGGATGCGGTCGAGATTGCCGTCCCAGCCGGCGCGTATCGTTTCGACGTCGCGGCCGCGCTGCCGACGCAACGAGGCGTCGTCGATCTCCACCACGATGTTGATGCCGCGGTTGCGCTCGCCGCCATCCGCCGCGCGCCCGCCTCCGGTGAGCGCCGATATATGCGCCCGGTAGCGCGTGCCGTTATCGATATTCGGTGCGATCCGCGCGGCGATCTCTTTGCGCAAAAAACCCAGCGGCAACGCACCGAAGTGGACCGCGACGGCATTGGCATCGTAGGGATTATCGGGGCGGCGCGGTAGTTCGAGCTCGGCTCCCTCGCGCAGCCCGGCGATGGTATCCTGTCGCCCCTCGAACGAGACGCCGACGACCTTGGTATTGAAACGCCGCGCGTCTTCGATCCCGGCAAAAGGGCCGCGATCTAAATAGCGGTCGCTTCGCTCGAAGAGTGCGTCGAGAAATTCGTTCTCGGCACGCGGCTGCCCGGAGAGGAGGCGTTCGAACGCCGCCTCCGATTCCGTCAGCTCTTCGCGCGGGTTACTCGTGCGCCGGCCGCTCCGCCGCGTCGAGATCGAGCGTGATCTCCTCGTGCCCCTGGCCGAGTGCGCTCTCGTCGAGTCCGGCGTTCTGCGCGTCGAGCGGATCGTATTCTTCGACGCGTTCGTCGTGGTACTCGTGAAGATCGGGCTCGGCAACGGCGACGTTGCTATCATCGCGTTTCCGTTTGTAGCGCACCGGTGCCGCTCCGCTCGCTTCGGGGCGCGTCCCCTTGCGTTTGGCGCGCCGTTCGCGGCGTGCGGCGACGATATCTTCGCGCGGCTGTCCGCTGCGCGTGACGCCGGTCGCCGCGGCCTCGGCTGCGGCGCGCGGGCCTGCAGCGCGAAGCGCCGTCGCTTCGGCGCGACGTTTTGCCGCGGCGGCGAGTTGGCGTTTGCGGAACGTCAGCACTAACGGAGCCGAATAGAAGATCGAATGGTAGCCGCCCGAGCAGATGCCGACGAGCAGCGCGAACGCGAAGTTCTTCAGGCTCGCTCCGCCGAGCGCTAAGAGCGCGACGAGCGTAATGATCACCGTCGCCAGCGTATTGAACGAGCGCGTCATCGTCTGTTTGATCGACTCGTTGACGATGACGTCGTAGGCCTTCCCGGCCATCAGCTTCGTGTTCTCTCGAATTCGGTCGAGAATGACGATGGTATCCATCACCGAGTAGCCGATAACGGTTAGCACCGCCGCCAAGAAGGCGTCGTCGGCACGTTTATCGGCGAGCGCGTAGATGCCGATCATCATCGCCGCGTCGCGCACCAGCGCGATGACGGTAACGAGGCCGAAGATATAGTTCCACCCGAACCGGAACGCGATGTAGAGGAACTGGATCGAGAGCGCGATCACCAAGGCCCAGATTGCACTGCTGAGGTACTCTTTGCCGAGCGAGGGACCGACAGAAGCGATCTGCGAGGCGGCGCGATCGACCGGCGCGACGGTTCCGAGTGCCGCCCAGAGCGGCGTCGAATCGTTGGCGTACGCCTTCTGCGTCTCGATGATGAAGCGCTTGCCGCTGCTGCCGACGGTGTTGATCCGCGCGTCGCCGATCCCCAACGGCGTAATCGCCGCCCGAATTTTGGCGCTGCTCTGCGGGGTATCGTAGGCGACCGTAATATCGGTGCCGCCGGTGAACGAGAGCCCCAAGCGCAGCATATGCGAGAATTTGAAACCGCCCGGCGCCTGGCTCGCGTGGTAGAGCATCGCGCCGAGGCCGATCGCGATAATGAGATACGAGATAGTCGAGACGATGCGGAACCATCCGACGATGTTCCAATTCAGTCGACGAAACAGCACAGTCCTAACCCTCCGTCCGCGAGAAGACGCCGAGATCGGCTTTCCGAACGCCGAAGAACTCCGGCGCGGTGAGCACGTCGTACTCGACGAGAAGATCGACGAAGAATCTCGTCACGAAAACCGCGGTCGCCAACGAGACGACCGTTCCCCAAAAGAGCGTAAACGCAAAACCTTTCACCGTGCCGGTGCCGAGCATAAAGAGCACGCCCGCGCCGACGATGGTGGTGAAATGCGAGTCGAAGACCGCCGAAAAGGCGCGTTGGAAGCCGACCCGCACGGCGGCGCGTAGCGATTTTCCGGCCCAGAGTTCTTCCTTGAGGCGTTCGAAGATCAGCACGTTCGCATCGACGGCCATACCGATGGAGAGCACGAAACCCGCGATACCCGGCAGCGTGAGCGAGGCCTGCGAGATCGCGAGAATCGCGAGCATGACCAACACGTAGATCGCCAACGCGAGATCGGCGAGGAGCCCCGGAATGCGGTAGACGACCGCCATAAAGATCAGCACGAGCCCGAGCCCGAGCAGCGATGCCCAGAGCGACTTCACTAAATCGATCTTGCCGAGCGTCGGGCCGATGCCTTCCTTTTCGACGATCTTCGTCGTGACGGGCAGCGCGCCGGCGTTGAGTTCGTTCGCTAGCGTAATCGTCTGCTTCTCAGTGAAGTTTCCGGTGATCTGTCCGCTCCCAAAGATCGGCGATTGAATCACCGGAGCCGAGAGGTAATGGTGGTCGAGGAAGATACCGAGCGGTTTCCCGATCGCCTTCGTCGTTAAGCGCCCGAACTTCGCGGGATCCTTGGTCTGGAAATCGATATTCGGCCGACCGGCGGTATCGTATCCCGCTTGCGCGCCCTTCAAATCTTTCCCCGAATAGACGACCGGGCCGCTCGCATCGTACGCGCCCTGCGCGACGTACTGGCAGGCCTTCGCGTTTTTCGGATCGGCTTTACACGCCGCGAGCGCTTCTTCGGCTTTCGCGACGACCTGCTCCGGAACGATCTTATATTCCAGCACCGCGACTTGCTTGAGCAAGCGCTCCGCCTGCGCGGGATCCTTGACGTCGGGAAGCTCGACGAGAATGCGATCGGAGCCGACCTTCGTAATCGTCGGCTCGGTGACGCCGAGGCCGTTGATACGCCGATCGATCACGTCGATCGTCTCGGCCTGCACCTGCGAAGTGATCTGCGGCACTTCGGCGGTGGGATAGAGCTGCAGCAAGAGACGATAGCCACCCTGCAGATCGAGCCCGAGGTGAATGCTCTTTTGAATGGGGAGCACCAGCCGGAGCGAGAGCAGAATCGTTGCGAGTACGACCAGCGCTTTGAGCGGGGTCTTCCAAGTATTCCAGTTCATGGCGTCTTTCAGGCGTGAGAAAGCGCGGCACCGTACGGGCCGGCACCTAACCCTCGGAGTCTAGCAGGGTCGCGGGCGGTCGTAAAGGTTAGTCGGCGGTCGCGGCTTTCCCGCTGCGCGGCTCGGGGGCCTCGATCGTTCCCAGCGGCTCGATCGAGAGATCCAGGGGGAGCTCGCTGAAGGCGAGCACCTCCGCCTCGATCCCGCTACGGGCGAGGAACTCCGCGAGGAGGGGGCGCAGCACGCTCCCGCAGAGCAACTGCAGGCGCCCGCGCCCGGCGCGCCGCGCCCAGCGGGCGACCTGCTCGCGCAGGGCGATCGCCCCCTGCGGATCGAGCCCGGCGGGATCCCCCGCCCACGAGTCGGCAAGCGATCGCTCGAAGATCGGGTCGAGCAGGAGCGGGGCGATCCCCTCGCCATTGCGGCGGAGTTGGGCGGGCACCAGGACCGCTCGTGCCGCCGCGCAGAGCTCGCGCGCTTCGTTTGAGCCCGCGGCGATCATCGCATCGAGCGCGACGACGGGGTCGCGCGGCCAGACGCGCTCTCGCAGCAGCTGCTGCCACGCCCGATGGATGCCCCCCGGTGCGAGCGCATCGGGGGCGATCTCCTTCACCAACGTCGGCACGCCGAGGCGCAGGTGTTCGAGCAACGTTTGAAACTCTTGGCGCCCGAAGAGTTCGGCGGCGTTCGCGCGCACGATCTCCGCGAGATGCGATCCGAGAATCGAGATCGCGTCGAAAACCAGTGCGCCGCGCTCCTGCGCCTGCGCGCGTTGTTCGGGCGCGATCCAGGCCGCCGGCAAATCGTAGACCGGCTCGCGCGCGATCTCGCCGAGCCCCGCGAGCACCGCTTCGTCGGCGACGGCGAGCACTGCGTCGAGCCGCAGCTCGCCGCTCGCAACGATGCGGTCGCGCACGCGAATGGCGTACCCGCGATCGCGCGCGAGATCGTCGCGCAGGCGCACGCCGGGAACGACGATGCCGATCTCGGCGGCGAGCGCGCGGCGCACCTCGCCGATGCGATCCAATAACGCATCGCTCTGCGGCATCGCGAGCAGCGCGGCGAGATCGGGCGCGAATTCGATCGCCAGCGCATCGACGCCGACGAGCCCGAGCGCGATCTCGGGGCGGCGCATCGAACGGCGCTTCGCCTCCTCGCGCTCGCGCTGCTCGCGCCCTCGGTTCGCGCCGAGTCGCCGCATGGCAACATGCGCGGCGAGCCAACAACTCGCTGCGAGTGCGAGAAAGATCGGTCGCGGCAACGCGGGCACGAACGAGAGAACCGCGAGCAACACCGCGACGCCGCGCAAGGCCTCGGGGCGCGCGAAGAGTTGGTGCGCGAGATCGCTCCCCAACGCTCCATTCGCGGCGACGCGCGTCACCATCATGCCCATCGCCACCGAGATGAGAAACGCGGGGAGCGTGGTCACCAGCGCATTGCCGATCGAGAGCAGCGCGAAGGTGTGAAACGCTTCCGCCGGCGAGAGCCCGTCGTAGAGCGTGCCGACGGCGATCCCGCCGATGAGATTGAGCGCGACGATGACCAGCGCCGCCACGGAATCGCCCTTGACGAACTTCCCCGCGCCGTCCATCGCGCCGTAGAAATCGGCTTCCTGCGCGACCGATTCGCGTTTGCGCCGCGCCTGGTCGCCGTCGAGCGCGCCGGCGTGGAGATCGGCATCGATCGCCATCTGCTTGCCGGGCATCGCGTCGAGGGTGAAACGTGCCGCTACCTCCGCGACGCGCTGCGATCCGCTCGCGATGACGACGAATTGAATCGTCACCAAGATTGCAAAGACGATCAGCCCGACGATGGGGTTGTTCTGCACGACGAATGCGCCGAAGGCGGGCACGATCGTTCCGACTCCGCCGGGGATCGTTCCGTGCGTGAGAATCAGCCGGGTCGCCGAGATATCGAGCGCGAGCCGAAAGAGCGTTGCGACCAGCAGTGCCGGAGCGAACGCGCTAAACTCGAGCGGGTCTTCGACGCTGACGGCGAGCAACAGCACGAGCGCCGCCGCCAGAATATCGACCGCGAGTAAAACGTCGAGGAGAAAGGGCGGCAGCGGCACGATCAACATCGCGACGATGCCGAGCAGCACCGCGGCGAACGCCGAGACCGCGAAGCGCGTCATGTCGCGATCGCTCCCGTACGGGCGAGGGCGACCACGATCTCGGCGACCGCAACGTAGAGTTCGCCGGGGATCTCCTCGCCGATCCGCGCGCGCGCAAAGATCGCCCGAGCGAGCGGCGGGTTTTCGAGCACCGGGATCCCGGCATCCGCGGCGAGCCGACGCAGTTCCAACGCCGCTTCGTCGCTCCCTCGCGCGAGCAAGCGCGGAACCGCGACCGCGGGCGGGCGATATTCGAGCGCGACGGCGACGTGCGTCGGATTCACGACCACAAAACTTGCCTCGCGAATGCGCGTGAATCCGCTACGCAACAGCGCGCGATGCAAGGAACGGCGGCGCCCGCGCACGTTGGGATCGCCGTCGCTCTCTTTCATTTCGCGCTTCATTTCAAAGGCGCTCATGCGCAATTTCTTGAGCC
>JAJYMV010000127.1 GCA_021786705.1 bacterium | reverse complement strand
TATGCGTGGCGATAACGCGGTGAAATTCGGCGACCGGTAGTTCGCAGAGCAGGGCGAGGCTCTCGGCCGCGCGGGCGCGATACCGCGAGAGAATATCGTACTCTTCACCGCGAACCAGAAGCGTGGTCGGCAGCAGACGCGCGTTGATGACCCACGGAAGCGCCGCGCCGAGCGGCTCGTTTTCGAGGCGCCTGCGCAGATCCACGAGTTCGTCGAGCTCGACGCTGCCGGCAAGGAGGACGGCGTTCCCGGTCGCCGTCGGCATCTCCGGGCTCGCCGGAGCGGCGAGGAAAGCATCGAGCAGCGAGCGCAGGGCGATGCGACCGGCACCATCTTCGATATCTTTGCTCGAGACGACGGGGCGCGGCCGATGTAACGTCATCACCAGGCGCGCGATCGGTGCGTTCATCGCCTCGCGCGCATCGCGGAGCGCCGCATCGAGTGCGGGCGCCCCATCCATCGCGCGCTCCGGGAGCAAGCGTTTGAGGGCGATGAGGTGGCGTAACATGCCGCCGCTATCGGCGCGTTCGATGGTGCGCAATTCGTCGCGCACGCGAAGATGTGCGAGATCGAGAATGACGACCGTTCGTGCCCCACGCGGAGGCACCGCACGCGTCTCCGGCTGCGATCTTTCGCCCGCCGGTTCGGCGACCGAAAGGTCGGGAAAGAGCGCGCGCAGCGTTTTCGCCATCGAGACTCGCCGCTCGTCGTCGCACTGCCCGAGATAGCTTTCGACCGCCGCGCGCTCGCCGCGCGCGATCAACGCGTGAGCGGCCGCAGTCGCAACCACCTCGCTCGGATCGCTCAACGCGTGCGCCAAGAGCGCGGCGCTGCGCTCGTCGCGCCGTTCTTCGATCGAAAAAATCATGTCGCAGCGCGCGGCTTCGGGAAGCATTGCAAACTCCGCCGCCTCTCGCTCCCCCCACGCCGCTGCCTCCGCCACCGACGGCGCTGCGGCCTCGGGGAGATGCTCTGCCGGGGCGACCCGCTGCACGGCGGCCGGCTCCGCACGCGGAAGCAATCGCGCGACGAGCATGATGAGCGCGCCGATGAGAAAGAGGGCAAGGATTGCGATGCCGATGCTCATCGTCTCGACAGGCTCGCGAGGCTTTCGCGAAGATCGGCGAGAGCGACATCGAGCCGTTCGTCGTTCGTACGGGTTAAGCGGTCGAGAAATGCCGAGGGCTCGCACGGAAGGAGCGCTTCGAGCGACGCGCAGAGCGCGGTGCGGTAGCGTGCGACGGGAGCGCGTTCGTCGGGAAGCAGATGCGCGAGTGCGAACCACGGCAGCGCGCCTGCGAGCGGCGCTTCGTGCAACCGTTCCACCAGCGCGCGCACCTCATCGCCGTCGAATCGGCCGCTCAGCGACGCAAACGCTTCCGCCGGTGGCGCCGGCTCTCCGTGCGAACGCACTACATCGTCGAGCGCGTCGACGATCGCTGCTCGCAACGTCGGCGTTTCGAGCTCGCGTTCGACCATCGCGTAGTGCGCGATGCGGAGCTTGATAAACAAGCGGTCGAGCGATTCGCGCAGAGCGTCGCGCAGATGGTCGAGCGAGGGCAACGGTGCCGAACCGATCGCATCGGGGAGTAAGGCGCGCAGTGCGAAGAGATGTCCGACGAATTTTGCGGGACGGCTCTCGCCGAGTTGTCGCTCGATCTGTGCCAAGCGCTCCGGGCTCAACACGACGAGCGTGCCGACTTGCGAACGCAAGATCTCGCGCGCGGGATGCTCGGCGCGCACGATCTCCGAATTCGTCGGCGGAACCTCTGTGCGTGCGCTTTCTACGCGCGGGGCCTCCGCCTCGGCTGCCTTTTCCACCGCACGCGGCGCCGCCGGCGCATTGCCGACGATACCGTCGAGCCCGAATGGGAGCCCCGCGATCGATCCCGCCAGCATCGGCGTCGCACGCACCTGCAAGGCATTGGAGAGAATCTCGTCGCAGCGTTCGCCATCGTAGGAGAGGCGCGCTTTCCGCACGATTTGCTCGCCGAGCTGCAGCTGATTGTGCGCGATATCGCGCCAACGAACGACCGCTTCGACACCCGGTTCAACGGCGGTAAAGACGATGCCGCGCCCGGCGGCAAAGGCCGGCAGAGTGCCGACGTCGCGAACCGGCACGCCGTTGACGGTTGTGGAATTGGGAACGTAAATAACGATCTGCGGTTGCTCGATCGCGATCTCCAGGCGACGCGCGGTGCCGTCGCCGCCGTTGCGCAAACGCAAGGTCCAATCGATGCTCTCGCCGGCTTCGACACTCTCGGCAGGCTCGCTCTGGAACGAGCCCGCTGAAAAATCGGGCTGCGCGGTCGTTGGAATGGTGATCCGTTCGAGTTGAAGCGGTACCGTTGCATCGGCGGTCACCACACCGTCGAGCGTCAGCGGAAATTCGCGGGCGAGGCTGCGTAACAACCGTATGCCGATGCGTATCTCGGCGCTCTCTCCCGCCGCAATCTCGCCGACGAGAAACGCGGAATTCGACCGGGTCGCTCCTTCGACGCTTTCGATGCGCGCCTCGGGTGCCGGATAGAGCCGGACGGTAACGTTCCGCGCCACATCGCTCCCGACGTTCTTGAGATGAAGCGAGATCTCGGTGACGCGATTGGGACGAAGCGGCTCGCTCTCGTGTCGTTCGAAGCGCGAACGCTCCGCCGAGAAAAATGGATGCGAATCGACCGTCCAACGAAGCTCGCCGAGCGAGCGTTCTTCGCACTCGTTCGATGCGAGCGCGACGCGCAGCACGGCTTCGGTGCGGTCGCGCAACGGGCTCTGCAGACGCGCACAGAAGCGGAACGTCCGCGCGCTATATGCATCGAGCGTACCGAGATCGAGGCGGTGGTCGACGAGCGTGCGCGGCGTATCGTTTTCGAAAATTTCCAGCGCTTCGAGTTCGGGAGCGACGACGAACGAGAGCAGCGCTTCGTGGGCGGCGGCCGATCCCGTATTCGCGATCGCGATCTCGCCTTCAACGCGCTCGCCGGGGTGCACCAAGCCCGCGCCGATGCGCGAGAGACGATTCCGACGCGCGACGAAATGCGGGCGCGAAACGACGGCGAGCCGTCGTTCGAAAAATCGCTCGCCGAGCGCCGCGAAGGGCTCCCACGAGACGCGCGCACCGACCGAAAGCTCGCGCCCTGCCGGTTGCGGCGAAACGAGCACGAATTCGGCGGAGAGCTCTGCCGATTCTCCGGCGTCGAGCGCGCCGATATCGAAGCGCAAGTGTTCGCGCTTGCGCTCGCGTAACGGCGCACCGTCGAGTTGCGCGCTCGCGCGAACGAACGAGAGTGCGGGATCGACCGCGAACGCAACCTCGACGCGCTCGGCACGTGCGTCTCCGTCGTTCTGCAGCGAGATCGAGAGGCGCAAGCGATGGCCGGGAAGGATCTCCTCCGACGGATCGACGCGCAGCGAATTTCCGGGCCCCGAAAAATCCGGCGCGGCGGCGACGCTCAGCGAACTCTCGGGAAGATCGAACGCGACGCTCTCTTGCGATGCGATGCGCGCTTGTAAACGAATCGTCGTCGCGTCGGGGAGCGGAGAATCGAGACGCACGCGATACTGCAACGTCGCCGTCGCACCCGACGCGAGCGTCCGCGCGACGACCGGTGCGTAGAGCCGGTCGAAGGCGACGCCGAGTTCGCCTTCGAGTTCGCGCCCGTTCACGCGCACCGAACCCGGCACGTACTGCGTGCGTTCGGGGACCGGCGCGAGCACGACAACGTCGTGCGCGCTCGATTCGCCCACATTGTGAACGCGAACGGTCACCGTCGCCTCGCCGCCGGGGTGGAGATCCCCGCGCGCTTCGAGGCTTGCGGTGCTGCCGGGATTGCGTAGGTTCGGTTTGCTGCGCGCGATCAGGCGAACGACGTTCGATCCGACCGGTTCGAGTTCGGAGCTGGCAACCGCCGCCTGAATCTCGACGGTGCTGCCGTTCTCGATCGCTCCGGCGACGCTGTAGCAGAGCTCGATCCGTCGCCGCTGCCCCGGCGCGACGTCGCCGATTCCGGCGCCCGCCGACGCGAGCAGTGGCGTGCTGCCCCGTTCGTCCTCGAGCAGCTCCCCGTCGAGCGTCGCGGAGCCCACGAGATAGACGAGCCCCTCGGGGAGGTTCAAGCGCACGCGCACCCCGGTCGCCGGGGCGCCGCCGTGGTTGGTAAAAGTGAAGGCCGCGCGCACCGTCATCCCAGGTTCCAACTCACGTTCGGGCGAAACGTCGAGCGTTCGAAGCCCCTCGGGTAACGTCGGCGATCCCGGAGCGAAGATTTCCGCAAGGGTGCGCATGACGCCGCGTAGCTTCGCCGTGCAGAAAGGATCTCCGTTAACGATGATTGCCTCGAAAGAACAGCGCACCGCTAAAGCCCTCGGCCGCCTCGGTGCCGAAAATGCATTTCAGGTCCTCGCGCGAGCGCGCGAAATTGAAGCGACCGGAAAACGCGTCGTCCACATGGAGATCGGCGAACCCGATTTCGACACGCCCGAACATATTAAGCGCGCGGCGACCGAAGCGATGAACGCCGGACACACGCACTACTCGCCGTCGGCGGGGGTGATGGAATTGCGCGAATGTATCGCCGATTTCGTTTCGCGTTTCCGCGGGCTCACGCCGGCATATTCGCCGGCGAACGTCACCGTCGGCCCCGGGCTCAAACCGATCGTGTGGAACCTGCTCTCGGCGCTTCTCGATCCCGGCGACGAATTTATGTATTTCGATCCGGCGTACCCCGCCTACGCTTCGGCGGCGAGCTATCTCGAAGCGAAGGTCGTTGCGATTCCGTTGCAGGAGTCGCGCAACTGGCGCATGGATCTCGACGAACTCGAACGTCGCGCGAGCGATAACACGAAAGTGTTGCTGATCAACTCGCCGCACAACCCGACGGGCGGCGTGCTCACCCGCGGCGATTTGGAGCGCATCGCGGAGATCGCCATTCGGCACGATATTCTCGTCATCGCCGATGAGATCTACTCGCGGAACTTCTATCTCGATACGCCCTATCTCTCGATCGCGACCCTTCCGGGAATGCGCGAGCGCACCGTCATCCTCGACGGTTTTTCGAAGGCCTACGCGATGACGGGCTGGCGCCTCGGTTATGCAGTCGGCCCCGAGAAGATCATCAACGCGACGACGCTCTTCAACAACAACACCTTTAGCTGCGTGGCGACGTTCGTGCAGATGGCCGGCATCGCCGCGCTGACCGGGCCCGAGGAGCCGGTGCGCGAGATGAACGAGATGTTCCGTCGGCGACGCGACAAAATCGTCGCCGGGCTCAACGAGATTCCGGGTTTCTCGTGCAAGATGCCCGAGGGCGCGTTCTACGCCTTCGCCAACGTACAGCAGATCACGCACGACGACCGTAAACTCGCGGCCTACCTGCTCGAAAACGCGGGCGTCGCGTTGACCGGCGGTGCCGCATTCGGGAAGGCCGGCGAAGGCTACCTCCGCTTTAGTTACGCAGCGTCGCTCGAAGACATCGATTACGCGCTCGCACAGATCAAAGCAGCGCTCCCGAGTTTCAAGGCGTAGTACGCGCTTGATCGACGGCGTTAATCCCATCGCTATTCTCATCGCCATACTCTTCGCGAGCATGGCGATGCGGACGTCAGCGTCGCAGTGGATGCTCCGCATCGCGATCCTCTGGTGCGCGCTCGTCGTCCTCGCGCGCGGCATTCAGGCCGTCGACCTCGCACTGCCGACCGGATGGACGTGGAAGGTCGCCGAGATTCTGCCGGCGATCGCGTTTTGGGGGATCTCGCTGCTTCGCCGCGAGCCGCAGCGCCTCGGCGCCTACCCGTGGGCGCGCGGAAACGGTAGCGGCAGCGCGCCGTGATCTTCATACAAATACTGTTCTCGTTCGCATGGGTCGCCATCGCTCTGCGCACCGAACGTAGCGCGCCGTTCTTGCGCGCGGCGTGGCTATGCTTTGCATGCTCGACCGCCGCACTCGCACTCGTCCGGCTCTCCGCCTTTCAGGTGCCCGGCACACCGCGCACCGCCGACTTCGTCGCCACGGTGCTGTTTATCGTCGTCGCGATCGTCGCGTACGTTTTTTCGATCGTGCGCAAAGAGCCGCAGAAGGCGCGCCGCTGGCTCTGGGATCGTTCCTACGCTGAATAAGCGAGGCTAGAGCAGCTTCATCGCTCGTTTCACGTCGGCGAGCACCTCGCCGGCGACGGCGCGCGTGCGCGCGGTGCCGACGGCGATGATACGCTCGACTTCGCCGGGATCGCTACGAAACAATCGGTATCGTTCCCGCACCGGCGCGAGATAGGCGTTGAGTGCCTCGGCGAACGCCGCTTTATCGGCGACGCACCCGAGCTCGCCGCTACGACACTCCGACGCGATGCGTTCGAGCGCGGCCTGCGGCACCAACTTCCAAAGCGCGAAAACCGGGCAAATCTCCGGATGTCCCGGGTCGCCTTTTCGCAACTTCTGCGGATCGGTAAACATCGTGCGAATGCGCTGCGTCGTCGTCGCTTCGTCGTCGGCGATGAGGATCGCGTTATCGTAACTCTTGCTCATCTTGCGGCCGTCGGTTCCAGGAACTTCCGGAAACTCCGAGAGCGTCGGCTGCGGTTCGACGAGCACGTCGTTTCCCTCGCCGTAGAGATGGTTGAAACGGCGCACCACTTCGCGAGCGAATTCGAGGTGCGCGACCTGATCGCGCCCGACCGGGACGCGCTCTCCGCGCACGACGGCGATATCGCAGAGCTGTAACAGGGGATAGCCGAGGAACCCGTAGGTGGCGATCTCGGCCCCGAGCGCTTCGATCTGCCCTTTATAGGTGGGCACGCGTTCGAGCCACGAGACCGGCGTAACCATCGAAAGCAATAGGTGTAATTCGGCGATCTCCGGCAAGAT
>JAJYMV010000024.1 GCA_021786705.1 bacterium | reverse complement strand
AGCTCTCCGTTGAAGGGAATCAATGGCTCGCGCTTTACGGAGACAATATCCAGGATGGTGTTTCGGGATTCGGCGCTTCGCCAGAAGCGGCAATGCGAAACTTCGATAAGGAATGGCACGCGACGCTGAAGCCAAAGTCGCGCATTCGCGACCTCGAACGCGCAAGGGCATTAATCGCGGCTGAGATCGACCGTCTAACGCGAGCGGGAGAGTTACCATGAACCTCATCGTGGGCGACCGCAACCGTTGGCACCTCTCCTCCATTGACGGTCGTAACCCTATCGCGGTGCGCGCCGCCGTCCGCCGGCTGCTCGTTGACGACAATCCCATCGCCGACCTACTCGACCGCCTCTGCGACGAGATCGATCGCCGCGCCCAATCGCGCAAAGAACGCCTCCAGAGCCCGTTTCGCCGCTGGCTCGACTATCGGCTCGTTCGGGCGCTCTACCGCGCTCAGAAGGCCGGGAAACTGCGTCTGCCGCGCATCTATTGGCGGCACGTTGGGCGGCGGATGCTCGCGCGCTTCAACCGGCAGATCGATCGGTGGATTTTTGACCCCGAAGGCAACCCGGCCATCGACCGCATCGCCTACGCGCTCTGCGCCTTCGCGGTGCTCTACCTGCTCGCCCAACTCGTCCGCGCATGGCACTAGGAGACAAATGAGCGACCTTCACGCGCCGGCGGCGTTTCTGTTTTACCCAACGGACTTCATCGCCGATACGACCGACTTCTCGGCGGAGGAGATCGGGATATACCTTCGGCTGCTCTGCCGCCAATGGACGCACGGCTTTCTGCGCGACGATCTCACGGCGCTCGCGAAGATCGCCGGCGTCTCGCGGGCACGAATGGCGTCAGCCTGGAAGATGCTCGAGCCGTGCTTCGAACCTCACCCTTCGAAGGGCCATTGCATCGTGCAGGGCCGCATGGAGCGCATCCGCGCGGAGGCGTTGGAATATCATCAGAAGCGCGTCGCGAACGGCAAAAGAGGTGGCCGTCCCGCAAAAGCTACTAAAAGCGAGGCTTTGTGTATAGAAAGCGAGGCTTTAACTTCGGTTTCCACTAGAGAAACCGAATCAAAAGCTAAGCCAAAGCCTCCTACTCCTACTCCTACTCCTGGTAGTGATTCTCTCCCTTCGGTCGAGAATCACGCGCCTTCCGCGGCTGACGCCGCTCCGGCCGCGGCGTTGTTCGAGGCACCTCCTGCGCTGAACCCAAGGACTCCTCGGCAGCAGCGGCTCCCCGACCCGCACGAGCTCGCCGCGCACCAGCTCCTCGACGCGGCCTTCGCCGTGGTGACCGAGCACCATGAACTCGCGCTGAGCCGCAAAGCATGGCGCGACCGAAACAAAACTGCGGCGCTCGATTTCGTGCGGCAAGGGAAGACCGTCGAGCAGGTCTGCGACATACTGCGCGCGGCGTATTCCGGGGCGGGCGGCGGATTCTATACCGGGATCGTGATGCTCGGGAAGCTCGCCGAGCATTGGCCGGCAATCGCTCGCGCTGATGATTCAGGGGGCGCGTCCCCTGCGGCACGAGCGGCGGCGAAGAGCTACATGGCGCGCAATGCGAGGGTCGGATGATGACCGCCGCATCGCCGATCGCTGCGCGAATTGCAGCGCTTCAAGCCTCGATCTCACCGGAAGCCCAACGCGAACTCGACGAAAAATTCGCGAAAGAAAAGGCGCGGGCCGATGCCCAACGATGCGCCGACCTCCGGCGGGCGGCGGGAATTCTCGACCGATTCGCGGCCGTGCGCTTTTTGGATCTCGACCGCGACGATGACAACAGCGCGGCGATCGACGCCGCGGCCGCTGTGATCGATAGCGGGTTTACCCTCGGCCTCGGGTTACGCGGAGGCGTCGGCGTCGGCAAGACGACGATCTGCTGCGCGGTTGCCAACGCCGCGCTCGACGCCGGGATCTCCGCGAAGTTTTGCTCGGTAGCCGGGCTCATGGACACGCTCAACTCCGCTTCGCGATTCTCGTCGCAGGACGATGTCAGCGACCTCATCGCCGAGTACGCCCGCGTCCGGGTGCTGGTGCTCGACGATCTCGGACGCGAACCGCTCACCCGGCGCACGCTGCCCTGGCTCTACGAGCTGCTCAATCAGCGCTGGCTCAACCGGCGCCCGATTTTATTGCCGACGAACTACACGTTCGAGGCGCTCACCGCGCGGTACGTCGATGCCGCGCAGCGGGCGAACGAAGACGTGTCGCTCGCCGAGGCAATCGTCGATCGGCTCAGCGAGCTTGCACCGCTGCCGTGGATACCGATGCAGGGCCGGTCGAGGCGCGGGGCATGAAGCGTAAACTTCTCGTCGCCGATCTCTTTTGCGGCGCCGGCGGAACGACGACCGGTGCGATGCAGGCGATTAAAGCGCTCGGTCGCGAGGTCGAGTTCGTCGCGGTCAATCATTGGCCGGTTGCGATTGCAACGCACGCAGCAAACCATCCGAACGTGCGCCATTACTGCAAAGATCTCGACACCGCGAATCCCTGTGACATCGTTCCCGAGGGCGAGCTCGATTTGTTGCTTGCAAGTCCCGAGTGTCGGTTTCACTCGACGGCACAGGGTGGTCGTCCTCTCGACGAGCAGAACCGCGCGAGCGCATGGCACGTCGTTCGGTGGGCCGAGCGGTTGTATATTCGGCGCATCGTCGTCGAGAATGTTCCGCGATTCGTGAAATGGGGGCCATTAGACGCTAAGGGGCGCCCGATAAAAAGGCGCGAAGGCGAGCTGTTTCGCGCATGGGTCGGCACGCTCGAAGCGATCGGGTACAAGGTCGAATGGCGGGTGCTCAACGCCGCTGACTACGGGACGCCACAGACCCGCAAGCGCCTCATCGTGCAGGCGCGGCGCGATGGTCGAAGGATCAAGTGGGCGCCGCAAACACACGCTCGTCGCGGCGAGGAAACCACCCTCGGCGGAGTGCTCTGCACCTGGACTCCCGCACGGTGCGCGATCAAACTCGATAAATACCGGCACTTAGCAAAGCCGATCGGCGAGAAAAATCTCTCGCCGAAAACCCTGTCGCGAATCGCCGAAGGGGTGAGGCGATTTTGCCAACCAGTCGACCTGCAGCCTTTTCTCGTGACGCTCCGACGCAATGGTTCGGCAGCGTCGATCGACGAGCCGATGGCGACGATCACGACGAGCGGCAGCCACCACGCACTCCTGGAACCGTTCATGCTTCCGCAAGGCGGCGGCGGCGTAGCGCGATCGTCGAGCGACCCGCTACCAACGATCGCCACCGATGGCGCGATCGGCATCGTCGAGCCGTTTCTCATCGCGCATTTCGGCGAACGAGCAGGGCAGAAGCCTCGCGTTCATTCCCTCGACGATCCTCTCCCGACGGTGACGCATCGGGGCGCCGGCGATCTCATCGAGCCGTATCTCGTTGAATCGAATCACGGCAAAGTACGACCTCCTCGGAGCATAAACGAACCGCTGCCGACGATCACGCAAAAGAACGGCGTTGGAGTCGTGGAGCCAATCGCGGAAGGGTCGCGCTTGGTCTTGTTGCACCGGATGTTGCAACCCGAAGAATTGGGTTTAGGCCAAGACTTTGAGGATTACCATTTCACCGGCACGCGCGAGCAGCAAACGAAACAAATAGGCAACGCTGTGCCGATTAAGTTGGCGTACGCCGTAACCCGCGCGGCGCTCCATGATCTCGTTGAATCCCAAAATCGGGGTGCACCATGATCGCGCTCCGAGCCAATGGCAAGAACTCGCCGCTTGCGCGCAGGGCAGTCTCCCGCTGCATCTGGATTCTCGAAGCCCTTCGCGCGCAGCCAGGTATTCACCAACTCCCCGAACTCATGAACGCGCTCGGAGTGTCCCGCCGCACGATAGCGCGTGATCTCGCCGCGTTGCGCGAGGCGGGCGCGCGTATCGAGCACGACCGCGCGCAACGCGGAATCCGGTACGTCTGCTTCGACCGAGAACTCGCGTGCGTTCGGAGTCGCGAGAGAGGTGCGGCATGAGTGATACCAACATCCCCACCGAAGCGATCTCGGAAGCGTCGCATAAAGCACCGAACGCCGGTGAGGCGTACTGTCCCGCAACGGGCAGTGAAGGCCGCGCGTTCGAGGAGGCGTTCTGTAATCGATGCATCTACAGCGGCACCGTTGCCGACGAAAACGGATGCCCAATCGCCGAGCAAGCGTACATGATCGCCAACGCATCCGACCCGACGTTTCCAAATCAATGGGTCTACGATGACGACGGCGTTCCGTCGTGCAGAATGTTTGTCTCTGGCGAGCCCGTGCG
Source organism: bacterium (assembly GCA_021786705.1). Lineage (GTDB taxonomy): Bacteria > Vulcanimicrobiota > Vulcanimicrobiia > Vulcanimicrobiales > Vulcanimicrobiaceae > JABEUX01. The sequence goes on along the minus strand of JAJYMV010000024.1, from coordinate 2,599 downwards.
AAAACTCTGCGGCGGCGCGCTCACACCATCGCAAGAACGAGAAGCCTATGAGAAAGCAAAGCGAGGAGAGTTATGAGTGAACACAACATAGCGGTAGGCGGTTCGTCCGTCCTTGCAACAATCAATGCCGCCCCAGAGGCTCGTCGCGAGCAAGCGCTCCTCGTAGCGTTGCGTCGAACTTCTGCGGAGGTCGCCACCACGCAAAGCATCGCCGTGCAGACTTCGGCCATTTCTGATTTACGAGCGATCCGCGCGATGGCGCTGGCATACAATATGAGCGAAGCGACTCAGCGGCAGATCGCAGAAACTTCCATTATCTGCCTAAGAACCCTTGGGCTCTCGATTGAAGCGGCCTTCCCGGGGGCGTCAAACAACGAGCGGAGCAAGCAAGTCGGCGTTGCGCGAACGATTTGCGTTCACGCACATAATCTCGCGCAGTATAGCGAAGACGAAATAAAGGCTGTATTCGACTCGATTCGCCTTGAAGGAGTCGATGCCGGCATACATCGAGTGCTGCGTTACCTGCGAGAAAACGACCCGAGATATATCGCCGCTCGCGAAGCGGCAAATGCAAAGTATCTAGAGCGATTGGCGCAGCAAGAGGCGAAGGACAGAAGTGATCCGGATTTTGAGAACCTGGAAGCAGTACGGCGCGAATTCGGAACCTATTGGGACGCTTGCCGAGAGATTCTGCGCTTACGGAGAGTCATTGAGTCGATGCGAGGCGGAGAATGAGTAAGACCTGGAAGTGGATCGCCGATTGGTTTGTAGCGATTATTCTTCGCCCTATAAGGTTTTCTATCACGGTAATCGCCGTGATGCTTGCGTGCGCGACACTCCAAATAGGCATGACCGCCGATTGGAGCGCCGTCTTACCGCCGGAGGTGCCGAGCGGTGAGTGATGCCGCACCCGCACAACCAAGCAACGCCGCCATTGGGCGGAGAAAGCAAAACGAAATGAACGAGCACCTCCTGGAAGAGATTCAAACAGTCCGGAACGAATGGTGTCGACCGTCCGTCGTGTTTCGCCCGAAATTACGTCGTGACGGAAACATGTATTGCGCGCTTCTCGGTGACAATCTGCAAGAAGGTGTCTGCGCTTTCGGTGCATCGCCAGACGAAGCCATGCGCGCTTTCGATGCCGAATGGGGAAAACGCATCGAAGGGGTGAATCCGAAAAGAGAGTTAAACAAACATGAATAAATATATCCTCGCCGGGAAACTTGCCGAAGCAGGTGCTACGGAAACATTTATTGCAGAATTTTTTCATCACGTCGCAAAAGACGAGCTTCGAGGGGATATTTTTCCAGAAGTTCTCATTGCAGACCTTTGTGATGTATCATCTAATGCAGAAAGAAACATCAAAGCGACTCGCGTCGTCTTGGAATCCATTAATGGCGCTACCGAGCCGCTTAGCCTCGATACAACCATCGCGCTCTTCAATGCAGCCAACGATCCAAACGTGAGTGAAGTTTCGCGCGACTCTGCGTGTTTTGTGCTTGAGAGAGGATGGTGGCACGCTGGCCTCGCGCTCGTCGCCGAGGTGCGCCGCCTGCGTGAACGCGAAGCGAAGTTACGCGAGTTGCACAAACCGCACGGTATCTACGACGAGTGCGGCCACCAGCACACCGAGGAAGACGAAATACTCGGCATTGTCGATGCTGGCGACGCCGGACTCTCATGCAAGAAAATGTACGACGTTTGTACCGTGTGCTGCGACGTTGCCGACGACGGATGCCAGGGCGAAACGTGTGTATGCGACCACGACCACAGCACCGATCTACCAATCTGCAAAACGAGGGAGATATTAGATGCCTGATACAGAGCGCATTGTAAAGGACTTGCGGTTTCTTGGGAATATGGGCGGAACGTATTTGCCCGGCCAGGGAGACACCTTCGCACATGAAGCCGCCGACGAAATCGAACGCTTGCAAGCCGAGAACGCGGCGCTCAAACAGCGGCTCGAAATCGACGATGCGATGGTGGAGCGACGGGAACGACCAACCGCGATCACGCACGAGCAGTACGAAGCGGCCTTAGAGGCTATCTGCGATGAGCCGGATCACGGCGACGGTGACTGTGTGCATGATTCGCAATGGTGCACGGCCCCAAGTACGGTAACGCAAGTCCTCAACGCCATTAACATAAAGGTGGTGAATAATGCTCCCTCGGCTTGATGCGCTTACGCCCCGTTTTGTTCCCGACACAATCACGCGCCCGCTTGAACACGGAATCCTCTATATCAGCGAGAAATACGGGGCCTCCATCCATCTTTGCGCGTGCGGGTGCGATCAGTTGACCGTTCTTCCGTTCCAGGAAGTCATGAATGACCGAGGATGGAGATACACGCGGTACGATGACGGCACCGTATCGTTCTCACCGTCAATCAGCAACGCTGGGTTCTGTCCGAACAAAGCGCACTACTTCATCGAACGCAACCGCGTGAGGTGGTGCTAGATGAGCGAGCAAAAGCTCCACGACATAAACTTGGAATTATTCGAGCGTCGTCGTCAAAGAATCGAGCAAGAGATGCGTCAGATTCAAGTAGATGCCGAGCACTGGAACCGAACGCACCCCAACGAAGAACCGATCATTATTG
>JAJYMV010000090.1 GCA_021786705.1 bacterium | reverse complement strand
ACGACCTGCGCGAGATCATCCGTCTTCGTTTGTGCGTGCATCCTGGCTCTCCTCAACGGGCGGGGCCGGCGCGCGACGCATCGCGTCCTCGCGCATCGTGCGGGCGAGTTCGATCGCGCGTTCGACCGAGCGATCTTCCACGAAGAGTAATTCGGGGGTGTAGCGGAGATCGATGCGGTGCCCGAGTTCGCCGCGCAGAAAGCCCTTCGCGTTGTCGAGCGCGTCGAGCGTCTGGCGCGCGGCATGACGGTCGCCGATCACCGAAACATGAACCTTGCAGAAGCGTAGATCGTCGGTCACTTCCACGCGCGTCACCGTCGTGAACCCCAAGCGGGGATCTTTCAGTTCCTGCGTGATTAACATACCCAGGATGCGCTGGATTTCGTGATCGATCCGAGCGAGGCGTTGGGCCTTCACGCGGCGGCCTTACGAGGCCCCGACGAGTTCGGCGGCGACTTGCTCGGTCGTAAACGATTCGATGATGTCGCCGTCTTTGAGATCGCTGAAGCGCGCGACCTGGATGCCGCATTCGAACCCTTCGGCGACTTCGCGAACGTCGTCCTTGATGCGTCGCAGGCTCTCGATCTCTCCGGTGAAGACCACCGTTCCGTCGCGGAGCACGCGAATCTTCGAGTTGCGAAGAATCTTCCCGTCGCGAACGTAGCAGCCCGCGATCGTTCCGACCTTGCTGACTTTGAAGATCTGTCGCACCTCGGCATGGCCGAGCGTCACTTCGCGCACGACCGGTGCGAGCATACCGCGCATCGCCTTCTTCAGGTCGTCTTCGATATCGTAGATCACCTGATAGAAGCGAAGGTCGACGCTCTCGTTGTCGGCGAGGCGCTTTGCGGTTTCGTCAGGGCGAACGTTAAAGCCGATCAGCACGGCGTTCGAGGCGCTCGCGAGGTTGACGTCGTTCGGCGTGATCGCGCCGACGCCGCCGTGAATGACGCGAATTTCGACGTCGTCGTTGGAGAGCGATTCCATGCGCGCGCGCAGGGCCTCGACCGATCCTTGGCCATCGGCCTTCACGATGATGTTGAGCGTCTTTTTGCCTTCGGTCGGCATCGACATGAACGTCTCGAGCGAGACTTTCTGCGTCGTGGTCGCCGCGATACGAACGTCGCGACGGCGCGACTTCCGCTTGTCCGCAGCTTCACGTGCGACGCGTTCGTCGCTGACGACGACCAACGTGTCCCCGGCCGATGGGATATCCTGAAGGCCCATCACTTCGACCGGAATCGAAGGACCGGCTTTCTTTACCTGACGTCCCTTGTCGTCGATGAGCGCGCGAACCTTTCCGAACGTTCCGCCGACCACGACGATATCGCCGACGCGCAACGTCCCGGTCTGCACGAGCACCGTCGCCACCGCACCGCGGCCGCGATCGAGCGACGACTCGATGACGACGCCGCCGGCGCGCCGGTTCTTGTTGGCCTTGAGATCGCGAATGTCGGCTTCGAGCAGCACGGTCTCCAAAAGATGGTCGATCCCCTCGCCCGTCCGTGCGGAGACCGGCACCATCTCGGTTTTGCCGCCCCAATCGACGGGCTGCAATCCGAGTTCGGAGAGTTGTTGCTTCACGCGGTCGGGTTGCGCGTCGGCTTTATCGATCTTGTTGATCGCAACGACGATCGGAACGCCCGCCGCCTGCGCGTGGTTGATCGCCTCGCGCGTCTGCGGCATCACGCCGTCGTCGGCCGCGACGACCAGGATCGCAACGTCGGTGACGCGCGCGCCGCGCGCACGCATCGCCGTGAACGCTTCGTGGCCCGGCGTATCGATGAAGGTGATCTTCCGGTCGTTGTGCTCCACCGTGTACGCACCGATTTTCTGCGTGATGCCGCCGGCTTCGCCCGCAGCAACATCGGCACGTCGAATTTTATCGAGGAGCGAGGTTTTGCCGTGGTCGACGTGGCCGAGCACCGTGACGACCGGCGGGCGCGGCGTCATCATTTCGGGACGATCTTCCTCTTGTTCGACCGTCACTTCTTCGCCGGCTTCTTTCACGACGGCGTTGAAGCCGAACTTCTTCGCAACCGCAGTCGCGACGTCGGCGGGAATATTCTGATTGATCGTCGCCATCGTTCCCATCTTAATGAGTTCGGTGATGACGTCTTTCGCCGGCACGATCATCGACGTCGCGAGTTCTTGAACCGTCAACAGATCGGGAATCTCGATGGTCTCGAGTTTCTTCCCGGTATCGATCGGCGAACTCTCGCTCTTTTTCTTGCGCGCGCGTTCCTTTTCGAGCAGCAGATCCTTTTCGCGATCTTTTTTCGCCGTCGCTTTCTCTTGATGGCTGCGCTTATCGCCGGGCCGGCCGCCCGACGAGGGCGCGGGGGCGTCGGTCGCTCCCGGAGCCGGGACGCCGGGGGCACCGAGCGGGCGCGCGCCGGGCGCGAGTGGGCGGAATGGACCGTTGCCCATCGGTCGGCGGGCTCCGGGAGCACCAGGCGCGCCGGGGCGGCCCATGCCGCCGGGTTGCATTCCCGGCGGGGGCGCGCTCGGAGAAGCCGAGGCAGCGGTGGTCGGCGGCGGCGCGGGGCGACGCGGCGGAACGATCGAGGACTGCCCGTGCGGCACGGGGCGAAGACGAGGGATCGGCTGCTCTCCGACCGGGCGCGGCGTGGGGCGGAAGGGCGCGGCTGGGGCGCCGCCGGTACCTGCTGCAGGGCGAGTCGGCGCGCCGCTCGGCGGCGCGGTGGGTGCCTTCGGCTTCGGCGGAGCGGGGGGAGCCGGCGGTGCCGGCGGTTCCGGTGCCGGAGCGGCGGCCTCTGCCACGGGCTCGGCGGGCGGCGGCGTGCTTTGTTTGCGCGGCGTGGTCGAGCGCACCGGGGTCGTCACCGGGCGCAGACGCGGCGTCTCAGGCTCGGGGGCCTTCGGTTTCGGCGCGGCGACCGGCGCGGGTTTCTCCGCGACCGCTTCGGCGGCGGGTGCCGGCGGCGCGGCCTGCGCGGCGGGAGGCGCGCTCGGCACTGCCGGGGCGGCGATCGTTGGTTTGAGCAGGACGCTGCGGACCAGGTCGGCGACCTGATCGGGAACGACCGTCAGCGCGTTTTTCGCTTCGAAAAGCCCGCCGAGGCGCTCGTTGAAGAGCACGATGAGCTCCTTCGATGAGAGCCCCACCTCTTTTGCGAGTTCGAAAATCTTGACTTTCCGAGTTGCCAACGTCAGCCTTTCTCAATGCTCCCCAAACGGGAGCCCCCTATTAAACCATACTCTCGTGCACTCTGCCCAAGACCGGGGTAGCGTCTATTGCGCTCGGCGCGCTGCGCGCACGCCTCCGAGCACAGGTAGGCCCCCCGCCCGGGAAGCCGTCGTTCCCCCGGTGCACTGCCCTTCCAGCCCGCTCCCACCCGCACGAAACGGTAGAGAGCGCTCTGCTCGAAGCGCTTCCGGCAGCCGACGCACTGCCGCTGCGGTTCCAACTCCGGCTACGCGCCGCCTCCAGCGAGCCGCTCCCGACGGAATTCTTCGAGCTTGCGAATGAGGTCGGCATCGAGGTCGAGCGACTCCGCGACCGCTTCATCGCCCGGAAGCTCCTCTTCGGCGATCGCCTCTTCTTCGGCTCCCAGCACGCCGCTTTCGCGCTGCGCGATGTAATTCGCGCGCGATTCGGCGGCCTCGCTCTCGGAGGTGATATCGAGCCGATATCCGCTCATCCGTGCGGCGAGGCGCACGTTCTGCCCGTCCCGCCCGATTGCGAGCGAGAGTTGATAATCGGGTACGGTGACGAGGGCGACGCCGTCCTCTTCGAAGATCTCCACCGCAACCACCTTCGCCGGTGCGAGCGCGTTCATGATGAACGTCGTGGCGTCGTCATCCCATTTGATGATGTCGACTTTCTCGCCGCGCAGATTATCGGTGACGTTGGCGATACGGCTCGATTTCGGCCCGAGGCAGGCACCGATCGGATCGATCTCCGCGCGCGTGCTGCGAACGGCCACTTTCGAACGGCTCCCCGCTTCGCGCGCGATCGCCATGATTTCCACCAGGCCGTCGGCAATCTCGGGCACCTCGGCCTCGAGCAATCGTTGCACTAATCCCTCGGCGGCCCGCGAGAGAATTACCTGCGGCCCCTTCGCCGATTTCTTGACGTCGAGAACGTAGGCGCGCACGAAGTCGTTGATGCGATACATCTCGCCCGGCACTTGCTCGGATTGCGGTAAAACCGCTTCATCGCGGCCTTCCAGCAGCACGTACATATTGCGTTGTTCGTAGCGCTGCACCGTTCCGGTCACCAAATCGTTGAGGCGACGCGCGTACTTGTGAAAGACCGTGTCGCGCTCGGCTTCGCGAATGCGCTGGACGATCACTTGCTTCGCCGTCTGCGCCGCGATCCGCCCGAAATCTTTCGGCTGTACGACCTCGTCGAAGAAGTCGCCGATTTGATACGGGGCGCCGGCATCTTGCAGCGAGATCTCGGTCTTCGGATCGGCGACCTCGGCAACGACGGCACGACGATGATAGACCGTATAGGCGCCGGTCGCCCGGTCGACGCTCACGATCGCATTCGCCTCTGCACCGTAGTGACGCTTATAGGCGGTCAGCAGCGCCGCCTCGAGGGCTTCGAGCAGCATCTCGAAACCGATGTTCCGTTCCTTCGCGACGGCGCGCAGAACGTCGATGAGACTTTCGGGAGCTTCTTCTTGCGTTTTCGTGTTTTTATTCGTGCGTTCAGCCATTGCGTTTGCGTTCTCTCTTATTGGCGGCGAGGTCGGCGCGGGGATCGTATTCGAGGTTAGCGCTGCGGATCGCAGCGAGTGGAATCGGGAGCGTTCCCGAGGCGGTGTGAAGTTCGACGTTGCTGCCGACGACACCGCGCAGGGTGCCGCGGTGGGTCTTCGCCCCGCCGATCGCCAGCGTCGTCAGGATGCGGGCGCTCTTGCCCGCGAAACGCTGGTAGTCGCCCGGGCGGAGCAGCGGCCGTTCCAGCCCTGCCGACTCCACTTCCAGGGAGTAGGGCTCCGGGCAGCTCTCTAAGGCATCGTTCACGTGCGCCGCGACCCGTTCGCAGGAGCCGATGTCGACTCCGCCCTCGCGGTCGATCGTGAGGGTCAGGGCGAGCCCTGCGCCGCGGCGACCGATGGAGTGCGTGACCACCTCGATATCGGCGAAAGCGGGATCGTGCTCGATCTGCGTCACGACCGCCTCGAAGGCTTGCTGAACTTCCGACAAAGCCGACCCTCCTTTCTCCGTTCGCTCGTGTGCCCCGGAAGCAACGAAGCGCGGGACATGCCCACGCTCCTTCTTGAACGACCTCCCTATTCTACGCAAAAAAGCGACGGGCTGCAACCCTATGGCTGCCGCCCCTCGCTTGGATCATCTCCGCTCTGCGGTCGCACTCGTGCCGGAAAGTCCGGCCGGCCTAGGCGCTACGCGAACGCCTTACAACGCTTGGCGCGACTCGCTGAGATGGTGACCCGGTGGATCTTGCGGTGACAAACCGCCCTCCTTCTGCGTTACGCGCACGTCGTGCGTTGTGCTCGTACCGATCGCGTCGGTACGCTTTTATGCTACTCCCATCGGTAGTGAGTTGCAAGGGGAGCAGCTCAGAGCGCTTCGGCGATTGCAATCGCGTCCCGCTCGCTCTCGCCCCCGCCGCGACGGTAGAGCGCCTCGAACCGCACATCCCCGAGGAGCGCACGCAGTTGTTCTTCGAGGTCGCCTATTCGCGCTTGGACCGTCGGCTGACGGGGAACGTCGAGGCGCTTGATTGCAGCGTCGGCGAATCCCAACAACACCGACGCTTCTTCGGGCCTTCCCAGACGCTGCGCGAGCCTCGCCATGAGACCGAGCGTATGCGAACGCCCACGAGGGCGGTCGTAGACGATCTCCATCTGCAACGCCTTCCACAACAATACGCGCGCGCTCTCCAAGTTGCCGCGGAACATTTCGACTTCCGCGAGGTTCCCCATGAGCCAATCGAGCAGCGAGTTGCTCCCAATACGCCGTAGTTCCACGAGCGCTTCGTGGTAATAGAGGGCCGCGCGATCGACATCGCCGTTCTTATAGTGCCAGGAACCGATGTTCCCGAGCGCTTGACCGATCCCATAGCTTTTTCCGACGGACCGAAATAAACGCAAGCTTTCTATACGTTGAGCGAGCGCTTCTTCACGGCGACCGGTAAAATTCGCGATGGCTCCGAGCGCGTTGCGCGCGGTGCCTTCACCCGACGCGTCTCCGAATTCACGAAAGATCTCGCAGGCCTCATTCAACAATTTTTCTGCAGCGGCAAAATTTTCGGAGGTTTGTCGATCGGTTAGCCCCCGAGCCACCAACGCGAGCGCGTGGGCACGCAACGTCGAGCGATCCTCGCCGGCAGCGACGAGCGCTTGTTTGGCAAATCGTAGCGACCTCGCGTCTTGTAGATCGCCGAGCAACCGAGCCGTCCACAAATAACACTCCGCAACCAGAGATTCCGGCATCTCGCCATCCAACAGAAGACGATCGAGATAACGGACGTGGGCTGCGGCCGACCCGAACTCGTGCGCGAACGGAGCGAGATCTCTCGCCAGTTTCGCACCTAATGCGACGGCACGTCGCTCGTCGAGCGTCCAGCGAAGCGCCGATTGAAAATTTTCACGTTCTTCACCGTATCGCGGCAGCCAAACTGCGGTGGGCGTGTCCATCCAACTCTCGTACGATTGGGACGCTACTTCTGCGAAATATTGCGCATGTCGATGAAGTTCGCTCTCGTGTTCATCGTTTTCACGCAGGCGGTCGAGCGCGTAAGCGCGCGCCGATTCGAAGAGTCGAAAACGACGGACTCCATCGTGGCCGTGATTCAACCCAACGAGCGATTTATCGACTAACCTCGTTAGGACGTTTATTGTCGGGCCCCCACATCCGGGTTCGCTGGTCGCAACGACGGCCTCGATGTTCCAGCCTCCCGAAAATACACCGAGACGACGAAACAACCGGCGCTCGTCGCCGTCGAGCCCTTGATAGCTCCAATCGTAAAGGGCGGTAATCGTTTGGTGCCGCG
>JAJYMV010000102.1 GCA_021786705.1 bacterium | reverse complement strand
CTCTTCATTCACGGCGTCGGATCGACCGCAGAGATTTGGGACACGCAATTGTTCGCGTTCGCATCGCGCGCGCGCTGCGCGGCGCTGGAGTTACGGGGAAACGGCGCCGTTCCCGATCCCGCGCCCGCCGCAATTACCCGCGCGGGGTACGCACTCGACGCGGTCGCCGCGCTCGATGCGATGAATGCGGAGAAGGCCGTCATTGTCGGGTGCAGTCTCGGCGGCGTCGTCGCCTTCGAACTCGCACGCCGCGTACCCGAACGGCTCGCCGCGCTGGTGTTCGTCGGGAGTTTCGCAAGGTATCCCGATGCCGAGGCGTACGTCGAACGCATTCTCGCCGCCGTCGAAGCGGCCGGCGATATGGCGACGTTCGCACGCGCTCGTACCATGCAGCTGGGCTTGCCGCCGCAACGAGAACGCGAAACCATCGAACAGATGGCGCGTAAGAGCCGCGCGTCCTACGAGGCTGCGACCCGCGCGACCTGGACCGGCGATTATCGCGCCGATCTTGGTTCGATTCGCGTGCCGACGCTCGTCGTGGTGGGAGAGCGGGATAGCGTCGCTCCCCGCGCGCTCTCCGAGGAGATCGCCGCAGGCGTTCCGTCGGCTTCGCTGGTCGAGATACGCGATGCCGGACACGTCGCTAATGCTGATGCGCCCGCCGCATTCGATGCGTGTTTGCACGCCTTTCTCGACCGGATCGCCGAACCGTGAACAGTCCGTATCCCTTAAGTCCCGAACGGGAGCGCGCGCGCCTCAAAGTTCTCGAATCCTACCAGGTTCTCGATACTGGCAATGAGGCGATCTTCGATGCGTTCGTTGCGCTTGCAGCGGAGCTCGCCGACACGCCGATCGCCCTGGTTAGCCTGATCGACGAACGGCGGCAATGGTTTAAGGCGCGTCACGGCCTCGATATTGAGGAAATGCCGCGCGAACAGGCCTTCTGCGCGTACGCACTCGACGACCACGTTACGACGCTGGAAGTGGAAGATGCGAGCGCGGACGACCGTTTCAAGGCGAATCCACTCGTCACTAGCGACCCCGGAGTTCGGTTTTACGCGGGGTTCCCGCTGGTCGCCCCAGATGGATCGCGTTTAGGGACGATCTGCGTGATCGATCGAAAGCCACGCACGTTAACTGACGGGCAGCGCGATGCGTTAATGGCGCTCTCCCGCGCCGTCATGGCGGTCCTCGACGCGCGGCGCGAATTTTACAATCTCTTCGAATCGGCGCGGCTCGACGTGCTGACCTTCGATGCCGATACGCGAAAAATTATTTTTGCTTCTGCGGGTGCGGCGAGACATCTCGGGTACGATCGTCGCACGCTGCTCGGTAAAGAGATAACACAGATTTACGAAGGGCTGACCGAATCGCGGATGATCGCAGCGATCGAAACGATGCGTGGCGGCAACCCGTGGGTCGCCGAGACGCTCGCCAGGCGCGGCGACGGCTCGTCGTTTCCGGTGGAAATTCGCGCCGACCTCAGCGGCTTCGAGGGCGACCGGCGCATACTCGCACTTGCTACCGACATCAGCGCTCAGGTCGGGAACCGGCGCCGCCTCGATCTGCTCTCGCGAGCGATGAATGAGACCGCCGAGATGCTCCGCATCTTCGAGGTCGACGAAACGAGCGGCCGCCTTCGTTTGATCTATATGAACGACGCCTTCGAACGAGCGACCAACTGGAGAGCCGTGGATGCGGTCGGCAAAGATCTCGACGATTTTCGCTTCGGCATGCCGGACGACGATGGCATGCGTCGCTTGCGGACCGCGATGCTCGCGGGTTCGCCCGCGCGCGAGCAGGTCGTCGCGTATCGTCGTGACGGCAGTGGATTTTGGGCGTTTCGCTCGTGTACGCCGATACGCGACGTTCGAGGGACGATCACGCATTGGGTGATGGTAGAACGAGACGTAAGCAAAGATGTTGAGGAGACCACACGCCTCGAAGAACAAAACGAGCGACTGGCGGCGCTCGCTCGCTCGGCACGAGAGATCGTGGCCGCTCTCGACGGCAAGGGGCTTGTCGAGTTCGTCGTTCGCGGCGCACAAAAAGTATTGGGTGCGGGCGGACGTATTCTTGCGAGGCAGCGTGACGGCAGCGTCGTTGAAGTTCGCGACAGCAACAGCCCCATCGATCCCGAGGCGGCGCCGTTTATCTGCGAATTGTCGCGCCGTATCGGAGAGGACGGCGCGGTCGTGCTCTCCGAGGATCGTTTCGATGCCGCCGTCGGCATCGGTCGCAGCGATCGATTCGATTTGGTACTGCGCCTGCACCGCAACATTCGCCCGTTCGAACGGCACGATCCATTTCTGGTCGATCTCTTCGCACAGTTCGTGGCGGTAGCCGTGCGTAATACCTCGCTCTACGGCGAGGTCGAACGTCGGCGAAACGCGATTTACGAATTGAGCCGTACGAAAAGCGATCTCATTGCGATGCTCGCGCACGATTTCCGCGGACCGCTCACGACGATCGTTGGCTTTGCCGACCTTCTCGGTGAGGTCGGCGAGCTCAACGAAGAACAGCGCTCCTTTACGCAGGCGATGAAGCAATCCGCGCTCGATCTCTCAAACCTCGCCGCCGACACACTCGCGCTGTCGCGATTGGAGCGTAACGAGTTGGTGCTCGCGCTCGGCGAGGTGGATATCGAATCGCTGCTGCGCGATCTCGCGTTGAGGTACGTAGATCGCCGAGAGATCGATATTTCGGTCGATGGGGATTCGAAAATTTTCGGAGACGGCGATCGCCTCACGCAAGTGTTTTCGAACGTCATCGAAAACGCGATAAAATACTCGCCGAGCGGCGAACCCGTCGAGGTGCGAATCCATCGAGAAGCCGACGGCATCGTCGTAACGGTTCACGATCGCGGCATCGGCGTTCCGGAGGCGGAGATCTCCTCGCTCTTCGACCGCTTTACCCGCGCCTCGAACGCGAGAAAACTCAAGATTCCCGGCACGGGTTTCGGCCTTTTCCTGACGAGGCAATTGGTGCGCCTTCACGGGGGAACGATCGCATTGGTGAGCGAGGAAGGGAAAGGCACGACCGTCACCGTTCGGCTGCCGTTCGCTCCGGTCGAGAGCCACCGCCCACACGCCGTCGCACTCGTCGGTTTCGGAGAGCGCATCGTCGTTCTCGCCGACGAACTTCGCGAGGCGGGCTATCGCGTTCGCATTGCGGCGCTCGTCGATGAGCTCGGAGCTCTATTGGAGCGAGAACCGGTTGGCGCGGTCGTGCTCGCCACGTCACTCGACACCGATGAGGCCGACGGGGGCGCGGCGCTGCAAACGATGCTGCGCGAACGAGGTATTCCGCTGGTGACGATCGGGGAAGGAAACGACGCAGGTTTGCAGGCGACGGCGCACGTCGCCGGGCCGCCGACCGCCGATGCGTTGCTGCGCGTTCTCGACGAGATGTTCGGAGCGAGCGCGGCCGCCGCTCCCCGCCTGCCCTAGAACGGGCCGGCGAAACGAAACGTGTTCTTCCCGGCGGATTTCGCTTCGTAGAGCGCTTTATCGGCGGCATCCAAGAGCGAGGCCTCCGTGATTCCGTGCCACGGATAGACCGCAATGCCGATGCTCAAGCCGACGCGCAGCGCCTTTCCATCGAACGGAAACGACTCGTGGAGCGACTCGATGAGTTTTTCAGCGAGTGCGTCGGCGTCTTCGGGTATACGCGAGAGTTGTTGCAGGACGGCGAACTCGTCGCCGCCGAGGCGGGCGAAGGTATCGCTTTCCCGTAATATCGCACCGATTCGTTCGCCGAACGCTCGCAGGAGCGCGTCGCCCGCCGCATGCCCGTGAAGGTCGTTGACGCTTTTGAATCCATCCAAGTCGAGAAATAGCAATGCGAACGGCCGATTGTAGCGCTTCGCTCCGGCGATCGTCTGCGTAAGACGATCTTCAAAGAGCGCGCGGTTCGGCAGCCGTGTGAGGGGATCGTAAAAAGCCAGATTGTGCATGTGTTCGTGCGCGACCCGTTCGGCCGCGATATTTTTTACGACTGCGGAGACGCCGACGATCTCCCCGTCCATAGAGAGCGGCGTGAAGCGTACGCGGATCGGGATCGGCGGCATCTCCGCCGACGCCTTCAGGACGCTATCGAACTCTTGCGCCTCCCCAACGAGTGTTTGGCTGAAGGCCTCGCGCGCTTCATTCGCCGCGCCCGGCTCTAAAAACTCAAACCAGGAATCGGCGATCCGCTCGTCCGGCGATAGCGCGAACATCTCCTCGAACATTTCATTTTTCCGAAGGACGCTGCCGTCGAGACCCAAAAATGCGATAGAGTCGACGTTGTGCATGAAAAAGGAGCGATAGCGCTCGCGTTCGGCGCGAACGGAAGATTGAACGGCGTCACCGGGATCGCGAATCTCGACGACGCCGCGAATCGTGCCCGTTTCATCGGGAAGGCCGATGAGATAGGAATCGAGGAAGGCGACCGGCTCGCCCGATTGCGCGCGAACGAAGGCGTGCCGAGCGTGAGCGATATCGTCGGCGGAGAAGCGGTCGAGAAAATGCTGCGCGACGCTCGGGTCGGCATCGACGAGGCAGCCGCTGAGATCGTAGTATAAGAGAGAGGGTTGCTCGGTGCGCTCCACCTCCAATCCTTCGGCGGCGTGGGCGCGTTGTCATAGTGAAGAGGAACCCCTTTAGCGGATGCGATGCTCCGCGGAGTAGACGTTCGCGCGGCGGTCGCGAAGAAAACCCACGAGCGTCACGTTGAAGCGTCGCGCGAGATCGACGGCAAGGCTGCTCGGTGCGGAGATCGATGCGAGGAACGGAATTCCCGCAGCGACGGCCTTCTGCACCAATTCGAAGCTCGCTCGGCCGCTTACCAGCGCGATTCGGCCCCCCAACGGCAGCTTCTCGGAGAGCAGCGCGTGGCCAACGACTTTGTCGAGGGCGTTGTGACGGCCGATATCCTCTCGTAGCAGCAGCAGCTCTCCCGCCGTATCGAAGAGCGCGGTCGCATGGAGCCCCCCGGTCCGTTCGAAGACCGTCTGAGCCGCCCGCATGCGACCGGAGAGCCCGTAAAGCGTCTCTTCGACGAGGGTCGTCGTCTCCTCGATCGCACGGAGCCCGCGCGCTTCGAGTGCGTCGAGACTCTCGCGCCCGCAGATTCCACAGGCGCCGTAGCCGGTGAAGAGCCGTTCGTGAGCGCGCAGATCGGGAAGCGTGTCCGCGCGCAGCTCGACGTTGACGATATTGTATTGCTGCTCCGCGGCGACCTCGGAGTCGAGGCAGTACGAGATGCCGGCGATCGCGTCGCGCGACGAGACGACCCCCTCGTTAAAGAGAAATCCGGCGGCGAGTTCGAAATCGTTCCCGGGCGTTCGCATGGTCAAAACGATCGAGCGGCGCTCTCCGCCCGCAACGAGACGTATCTCTAACGGTTCTTCGACGGCGACGCGATCGTATCGTTTTGCGGCCCCGCCGTCGCCCAGCCCGGTCACGACCACTTCGGTACTGCGGCCGGGTCGTGTCGAAGAATCGATCATGACGGTTGTCGGAATGCAACCTGCGGATCGTTTGCCGAGAGCTTGCCGGCTTCGATCAGGCTTTCGCGCAAAACGTAGCCGCCGATCAGCGTCAACGTCGACGCGGCGATGCTGCGCAACGCATCGACGGATTTCGGTAACCGAACTGCCGCGCCGACGGCATTGAGTACGAACGGAACGACGATCCCGCCGAGAATCGTATAATCGCGGAGACGCTTTCCGACGCGCCCCTCGAAGAGCGGTGCGGTGACGCGGCCGCCGCGTTTGCGAAAATCGGCGATCGTCACGATTTCCAACGCCGATGCCGCCATCTCCAAGCGTTCGAGACGTGGGATTACTTCGTGGTTGCCTTGCAGCGTCGAAAGTAACGTTGCGAGCGCGCTCGCGCTCGCCGCCCCCGAGCAGACCGAGAACGCCGGTATGTGGCGCTTACCGGCGGCCCACAAAGGGATCGCCGTCGCACTGATGAGGACGCCCGTATATCCGGCCATGAACGCTCCCAAGAGCGCTTGGATCGGCACGGTCGCACTCGGAGCGACGTAGCGCAACATGCGTGGGACGACGCCGTCGTCGGCGAGTTCGCGCAGGGCGTTCGCACCCGCGGCGCCGGAATAGAACACGAGTCCCCACACTCCAAGCGACATCGGCGATTTCAATTTGACGATGCGCAGCATGTTCAAAAAGCGTTCGGGTCGGCCGAGATGCGAAATGAGGATTGGCGGATTGATCGCCGCGAGCGCGAATGCCGTATAACGCGAGGTCTTGCGCAGTTTTTTCATCGCCGGTTCCGGCCGGTCGTCGGAGAGAAGCGAGATCAGGCCGAGCCCACCCATGATGCCGCCGAGAAAGAGATAGGTGACGACGTTCGCTCCCCAATGCGGTCCCTTCAGCAGCGGCCGGTCGTAATAACTCTTCACGCATCACCCCGGAAGATCGCCCAACCGATCGTCGCCAGCGTCAACGCCGCTGCGGCGGCCGCAGCGTACCCCATCGTCTGGCGCGTCGATGGAAGGACGGGCTCGACGGGAAGATTGTAGGCCTCGGGGCTCTCGGTAAGCAAAAAGAATGCGTTGAGCGCGCCGATTCCTCCGCCGATGTCGTCGGCTCCGTACAACTGCGCTTCGACGCCGCGTTGTTGCAGCGTTTCGACGCGGCCTCGCGCGCGTTCGCGAAGCTCTTCGATCTCGCCGAATTGAATCGACTCCGTCGGGCAGGCTTTCGCGCATGCGGGCACCATGCCGACGCGCTGTCGGTCGAAACAGAGCGTGCATTTTCCCGCTACGCCGCCGGTCGCTTGGACCGCAGTTTTGCGATCGTTGAGGCGATCGTCGTGTAAGGTCGCGAGCCCATATTTTTCCGCATCGTCGCCGCGCCCAACCGCTTCGATCAGGTCGATAACCCCGAAGGGACAAGAGACGACGCAATATCCGCATCCATTACAGATATCGGGCTGCACGAAGACGCTGCCGAATTCGTTGCGAACGATCGCTCCGGTCGGGCACGCCTCCAAGCATCCCGC
>JAJYMV010000119.1 GCA_021786705.1 bacterium | reverse complement strand
GCGCACGTCGTGCGTTGTGCTCGTACCGATCGCGTCGGTACGCTTTTATGCTACTCCCATCGGTAGTGAGTTGCAAGGGGATTACGGCGTCGATGTTGCCGTCGCCGCAGGGGCGAATCCGCTCGCAGCCATGCGCCGTTGAAATGCTGCGACGTAGACGCTCCGATCGACGAAGGCATGGTAGGTGTGGTGACGATCGATCGTCACGTCCTTGCCACGCACGAAATTATGCGCGAACAATCCGGGAATACCGAGAAAGACGGCCGAGACGACCGTGAGCGTCGACGCCTTTCCTTTTTCGCTCCGTCCACGCGCGATGCGATCCTGGTCGGTCAGCTGAATTTTATTTCCATCGACACCGTAAATCCAATCCGTGCGGACCTTGAGGCTCCCGGCATGACCGTGCGGACCGGCTCGATCCACAGCGACGACTTCGCCTTCCCCCGTCGCACCCCGAGCGACGACGACCCAACCATCGACTGCGACCGTACGTACCGCACGAATCGGAAACGTATCGCCTACTTTGGCATTCGAGGATGAAACGTCCCCGGTAACACGATAGGCAATCCGCGTTCCACCCGGCACCGTCACCCGTTGGGCGGCAGGCGGAGAAGCGATTCCGAGAAGAGCAATTGCTGCGAAAAACGCCGCCCGGCGCCAAGATATACGCATGCTGATATTTTTCCTCGATTTTCTGTGGTGAAGAGCGATTCGGATCGACGAGGCCGACTGGAAGCGACGCCGCTACGGAGATGGAGGCGTGAACGGTTCGAGCAGCTTCGGGTTGCAGGTATAGGAAACATTCGCCTGCACGATCGGGTGTTCGCCGCCGCGCATCGGGTTGAGAAACGGATGCGGCCCCGAAGCGAAGAGCCCGCCGATCGGCCCGGGCGGAGTGCCGTAGCGCGGCGGCGGCACCCGCACCAACCAGCCGCGACAGATTGTGAAGGGTCCTCGATGCGAGACCTCGGTCACCCACATTTCGATCTGCCCGTCGCTGCCGCTGTGGCGGTAGAGAAACTTCGTCGCCGCGAGAACGCTGTTCGGCGGCGTCGGGCCGAGGTTACTCCCGATATGGTAGACGCTGCGCACGCGCGTCATGCCTCTTGGAGTGCTCTGGACGTGTGGAATCAGCGCGTTCAAATGCTGCTGGTAGACATTGGGGCGAGCATGTCCGCGAGGCTTCGGAGTCGGAGCGACCGCGACCGGACGCCGAGGCGCGACGACCGCTCGCGAGACTGGAGCCTTCGGCCCCGGCGCCGCCGAGCGCTTTGGTCCCGGAGTTGCCACGCTACGCACCGGGTGCGGAGCCGGCGATGGGACCGGATGCGGAGCGGGTGAGGGCACGTGCGTCGGCACCGGCGAGGGCGCGAGCGTCGGAGCTGGCGAGGGGATCACCGTCGGTTGCGGCGAGGGAAGCGGCCGCGGTTCGTGCGTCGGCTGCGGTGACGGGCGCGGTGCGAGGGTCGGCACCGGGCTCGGGCTCGGAGCGACTCGCGCGACCAACGGCGCCGGGCTCGGGCGAGCGGTCGGCGCGGCCTGCTTCGGTGCCGGAGCGGGGGCGGGCGTGCGAACCGGCCTCGGCGGCGGTTTCGGAGAGGCGCTGGGGCGCGTCACAGAGAGGAGGCGCGGTTGCTGCTCCGGTTGCGGCGGCTGCGGCGGCCGTTGCACCTGCCGCGGGCGCGGGGGTTGCGGACGCGGATTGGCGCGCACTACGGCAACCTGTCGCTCGACGATGAGCACCGTGCTGCTGCTTGCGTTGGCCTCGGGTTCTTGCGCCGAAGGAGCGACCGAGATCGTAAAGAGCGTCGCCGCCATCAATGCATGGAGCGCGAGCGACCCAAGCGCGCTGAGGGCGTCGCGTTTCCGTTGCTCGCGGCGTTCGCGGTCGTCGGTCGATTGCTCGTTCATCGCGTCAGCGCGTTATGCGCGCCCGGAGACGCAGGAGCCTGCAATCCCGGGCGCGCATCGCGAAGAACGATGGAACCGATCATGCAAAAACGGACGAAGATCGTTGCGACGATCGGCCCCGCTTCTCGCGAGCGCACCGTTATGCGTTCGTTGTTGGTCTCCGGCGCGAATGTATTGCGGTTGAATTTTTCGCACGGGACGCCCGACGAGCATGCCGCCGTCATCCGTACCGCGCGCGAACTCGCCGGCGAATTGGGCATTCACGTCGCCATCTTGCAAGATCTTCCGGGCCCGAAGGTCCGCACCGGCAGCTTTTCCGCAGGCACCGAAAGCGTGCGGCTCGAACGCGGCGACCGCTTCGAGCTCTACGTCGACGACCGCGTCGGCGGCAGCGAAGGCGTGAGCGTTTCGTATGCGGCGTTGCCGCACGACGTCGAGGTCGGTAAACGCATTTACTTGCAAGACGGCTCGATCACCCTTCGCATTATCGAAAAAGATGCCGATCGCATCGTCACCACAGTCGAATTCGGCGGCGACCTACGCGCGCGTCAGGGGATCAACTACCCCGACGGATCGCTCAATATCGACGCCGTCACCGACCGCGACCTCGAATATCTCGCCTTCGGGCTCGAGCAACAGGTCGATTATGTCGCCGTTTCATTCGTCCGTAGCGTCGGCGATATCGAACGCGTGAAAACATTCATGAAAGAGCGTGGGAAGCACATTCCGGTCCTCGCGAAAATCGAAAAACACGAAGCGCTCGAAGATATCGACCGAATAATCGCGGCCGCGGACGGCATCATGGTCGCGCGCGGCGACCTCGGCATCGAAATTCCGCTCGAACAGGTGCCGTTGATTCAGAAGGATCTCATCGCCAGATGTAACCGGGCGAGCAAACCGGTCGTGACGGCGACGCAAATGCTCGAGTCGATGACGGCGAACTCGCGCCCGACGCGAGCCGAAGTCGCCGATGTCGCAAACGCCATCCTCGACGGAACCGATGCGATCATGCTCTCCGGCGAGACGGCGCGCGGCGCCTTTCCCACCGAGGCAGTCCGCACGATGGCGGAGATCGCGCGCGAAATCGAAAAACATTATCCGCACGCAACCCTGCGTGACCGGCGCTTAGAGAAAAGCGAACCGACGATCGCCAGCTCCATCGCAGAAGCGGCGACGCGAGCGAGCAGCGAACTCAAAATTCCGTATATCGTGACCGGTACGACCACCGGAAATACGGCGCATCACATCGCGGCGTTTCGGCCTAGCGCGCGCATCGTCGCGCTCACGCCGCACCGGCGCGTCGCGCAACGGTTGGCGTTGGTCTGGGGAGTCGAGGCGCTGCTCATCGATCAATACGCATCGATCGACGTCCTTCTTTACGTCACGGAACGACGCATGCAGGAAGAGGGCTTCGTCGAACGCGGCGACCTCATCGCGTTTACGACCGGGATGCCGGTCGGCGCGGGCGGGACGAACGTCCTAAAGATCCATCAGATTCCTTAGCGCGCGCGAGCATCTCGCGCGCGTGTTCGAGCGCCTGTCGATGCGGCTCGCCCGAGAGCATTCGCGCGATCTCGTTTTCACGCTCCTTCGGTCCCTCGACCGGACAGAGTGCGATCGCCGTGGTATCGCCGGTCGCAACTTTTTCTAATACGAGGTGCGTGCTCGCATGCACGGCGATCTGTGCGAGGTGGGTCACGCAGATCACTTGGGCGTCGGCCGCTAACCGCGACAATCGTTCCCCGACCGCGGCGGCGACGGCGCCACCGATGCCCGCGTCGACTTCGTCGAAGATGTAGCTCGCTCCACGCCGTACCGCGGCGAGTGCGAGAACGAGCGCGAGCAACACGCGCGAGCGTTCGCCGCCCGAGGCGATCTTCGCGAGCGGGCGTTCCGGTTCGCCCCGATTCGGCGAAAACGTAAAATGCGTGCGCTCGCTCCCGCGCGCACCGATCTCGCCGCGCGGCTCGAAGCTCACCCCGAAACGCGCTCCGGCAAGCGAGAGTGCGGCGAACTCCGCCTCAACGCTCGCGCTCAGGCGAGTGGCGGCTTCGCGCCGCGCCGCACGTAATCGATCGTCGGCAGCCGCGAGCGCTTCGGCTGCGACGCGTTCGTTCTCGCGTGCAGCAGCGATACGTTCCTCGCCGCCGTCGAGCAGCTCCGATGCTTCGCGCAGTTCCTCCCATCGAGCGGCGAGCGCATGGGGATCGCCGTTACCGTAGAGCCGTGCGACGCGTTCGAATTCAGCCGCGCGCGATTCGAGCGCTTCGAGCTCGCCGGGAGCACGCTCGAGGCGTTCGAGCGAGCGGTCGAGTTCGAGCGCCACATCGACGAGCTCGCCCTGCAATGCCTCGACGCGCGACGCAAATCCGGCGATCTCGGGAACGAGTGCGGCGACCGACCGCAGCGCGGCATCCGCCGCGCCGAGCGCCCGGTCGGCGGAGCCCTCCTCGCCACGGAGCG
The DNA here is from genome assembly GCA_021786705.1 of bacterium. Classification (GTDB taxonomy): domain Bacteria; phylum Vulcanimicrobiota; class Vulcanimicrobiia; order Vulcanimicrobiales; family Vulcanimicrobiaceae; genus JABEUX01. Next base: position 2,715 of record JAJYMV010000119.1, on the reverse strand, counting down.
CTTCGTGTGCCGTGCGGAAGGCGGCGGCGATACGCTCTCCATGTGCGAGAATGCTGCGCCGCTCGCGCATCGACGCGTATTCCTCCGCTTGAGGACGGAGCGCATCGAGCGCAGCGAGCGCGTCGCGTACGAACGCTTCGCGTTCGCGTTCGGTCCGGCGCGCCTCTTCGAGGCTTTTGCAGCGCTCGCGCGCCTCGAGGAGGGCTCGGTATCTCTCGGCGACCTCCGCTGCGGCCTCGAGCGAGCGCGCTCCGCCGAAGCGGTCGAGCAGGGTGCGCTGAAAGCTCGCCGAGGTCAGCCGCTGCGCTTCGTGTTGGCCGACGATATCGACGATCTCGCGCCCGAGGTCGCGGAGCGAAGCGAGGCTCGCGCTTCGCCCGCAGATGCGCGCCGCGCTCTTTCCGCTCCGCGAGATTTCGCGTTCCAACGCAATCTCTTCATCTTCCTCGATCTCGTAGCCGCGCTCCGCGAGCCAAGCTAGCAACTCGGGATTCGCGTCGAGACGTAACGTGACGAGCGTGCGGAGGTTCTGCCGCGCGATACTCTCGATATCGTTCCGGATTCCACAGGCAAAGGAGAGCGCGCCTAAGAGCATCGATTTCCCCGATCCGGTCTCGCCGGTACATGCGGTGAGCTCCGCGCCGAACTCTACTTCGGCGCTGCGGATGAGCGCGAAGTTCTCGATGCGAAGGGATCGTAGCACGCGCTCTGCCTACCGAACGGTTTCGACGATCGAAGCGCCCCAACGAAGTTTTGCTTCGAGGCGTTCGAAGAACCGCAAGGCCTCCACCCGAGCGAAGCGGACCGGCCGCGGATAGCGATAGACGACGACGGGCTCGTTCGGTGCGATCTCGGTCACGACATCGCCATCGCACTCCAAGTGCGCTCCGCCGAGATCGGCGTCGCAGAGAATCGTCACGCGCGCGTCACCCGCAACGATGAGCGGCCGCGAGAAGAGCGTGTGCGGAAGCAGCGGTACCACGCCGAAGGCATCGACGCGCGGGGAGATCAGCGAGCCACCCGCAGAGAGAAAATACGCTGTCGAGCCCGTGGGCGTGCAGACGCAGATACCGTCGGCGGGAACGCCGACTGCTTCTTCGTCGTCGAGGTGCAAACGAAACGGGACGACACGAGCGATATCGCCTTTGCGCACCACGACGTCGTTGAGCGCGAAGTGCTTTTCGCCGCGCGCTTCGACGCGCAAGGCCGCGCGCTCTTCGATCAGCAAACCGCGTTCGAGCAGATCGGGAAGTTCCGCAATACGCGGATCGTCGCTATCGAACTCGGTGAGAAAGCCCAATCGCCCGGTATTGATGCCGAGAATCGGTATTCCGAGGTCGACGACGCGCCGCGCGGCGCGCAAAAGCGTGCCGTCGCCGCCGATACTGACGAGGAGATCGACCCTTGCGAGCGTCTCGGCATCGCCGCTTCGGTCGTCGAGGACGACGCACGAGATCGAGCGCGCCTCGAGCATCGCGACGAACTGCTTCGCATACTCGTGCGCCGATTCGCGCGACGACAGGTGGACTGCGACCGAACGCCGCGCGAACGAAAGCGTTTTCATGGTACCGAGAGGTCTTCGCCGACGACCTCGTCGATTCGTGCCTCGGCGAGCGATTCGCCGGAGCGCCGGAACTCGACAAGAAACTCTCGGTTCCCCGCAGGGCCGGTGAGCGGCGAAGCGATGAGCGCCACGGGAAGGAGCCCCAGGGAGGTCGCCGCTCCGAGGACCTCTCGCAAGACCGCGCGATGGACCGCCGGATCGCGTACCACCCCGCCGCGCCCGAGCCGATCCCGACCGGCTTCGAACTGCGGTTTGACGAGCGCGACGATCTTTCCATCGGGCGCGAGAAAGCGAATCGCCGAGACGAGAATGGTATGCAGTGAAATGAACGAGACATCGATCACGATGAGATCGAATGGTACCGCAAAACTCTCTGCGGGAAGATTGCGAGCGTGCGTCCGTTCCATGACGGTGACGCGCGGATCGTTCCGCAGGCGCCAATCGAGCTGACCGTATCCCACGTCGAGCGCGGTAACGTGCGCCGCGCCGCGTTGAAGCAAACAATCGGTGAAGCCGCCCGTCGACGCACCGATGTCGAGCGCCCGTACTCCACGCGCGTCGAGTGCAAAGGCATCGAGCGCGGCTTCGAGTTTCTCGCCGCCCCGGCTGACGAAACGACGCGGACGACGCACCTCGATCGCCGAACCCGGCGGCACGTTCGCACCGGCTTTTTGCGCCGGGACGCCGCCGACGCGCACGCGACCCTCGAGAATGAGGCTCCGAGCATGCGACCGTGAGACCCCGAGTTGCTCTGCGACCGCATCGTCGAGCCGCGTTCCCTTCATGCCGTGCTCCTTCGCGCCCGATGCGTCGATGCTCTCCCAGCAAGCGCGGCGCGTGTCAACAGGAAGGAACACCGAGGGCGCCGCAGGCTCCCCGCGACGGAGGTGGCTTGCCATGAGTGGAGTGCGCGTCCTTGCCGGGACCCGAAAAGGGGCGTTTATTCTCGAAGCCGATGAGGCTCGAAAGCGTTGGAACATCGAGGGGCCCTTTTTTGCGGGTTGGGAGATCTATCACATCGCCGGGTCGCCCGCAGATCCCCAACGCCTCTACACCTCGCAGAGCAGTGGATGGTTCGGCCAGGTCGTCCAGCGCTCGAGTGACGGCGGTAAGACGTGGCAGCCCGTCAACAATGAGTTTACCTACGAAGG
>JAJYMV010000072.1 GCA_021786705.1 bacterium | reverse complement strand
TCCTGAACGGCCTTCCGAACGGGGCGAACGTGCAGCTCGGCCCTCTCACCGTCAAAATTCCCGCCGAAAAAGCAGCGCCCGTACCCGCGCCCTCACCGAGCCCCGCCCCAACCCCAAGCGTGCTCTCCGCATGGAATCGAGGCATCAACGAGGTTGCCGGGCGCACCTTCTCGTTCGGCTTTGTCTCATTTCTCTATTTCACGCTGCTCGTTGCCGTCGTCGGACAAAGCTTCGGCATGATGATCGCCGGGTTGCGCGTCTCCTCGCTCGATTTGCGTCGGCCGAGTTTTCTTCAGGCGCTCGGCCGAGGGGCGCTCATCGGCGCTTTCCACTGGGCCATCGCCCTGCTCTCACCCTTTACCACCTGTTGGTTCCACGATTGGCTAACGAAAACGCGCGTCGTCGCTGGAGAGCGCCTTATCGCTCGGGCTGCGAACGCTTAGCACGTCGCCGCGCAAGCGTTGTGCAGACGCGTGAGGTAATTAAAGAGACCGACCGTCGCGACGATCTCTTCGAAGCCATCGTCACCGCAGAGCGCGACGAACGCCGCGCGGAGCTTCTCAGGAAGTGCGCGCGGTTCGCGCGTTAACGCTACGGCTATCGCGAGCGCCGCACGCTCGACATCCGAAAAATTCCCGCTCGTCGCATAATTTGAGAGATCGTGGAGGCTCGCTTCCTCGACGCCGAGACGCTTTGCCAAAGCGCCGTGCACGTCCATTCAATACTCGCACGCATTGAGCCAGGCGACCATCACGCCGACGAGTTCTTTGGTGCGGCGTTCGATGCGCCCGCTCTCGAGCAACGCCGCGACGTGAGCGTCGAGCGTCGAGCGCGCGCGTTGGTGGCCGCCGAGCGGCGTATCGCTCACGAAGAGACGCGCGGTGCGGAACGGTAGATCGGGAAGTTGCGGAGAGTATCGAAGCGCGGATCCATCTCGAAGGCGAGGTGCGTCGCCGTGCCCGCATGCGCGAGTACCGCTAATGCGCTGCCGCGCTTTCCAAGTGCCGCAAAGGCAAATGCGAGGTCGTCGCGGCCAACGTCGCGCACGTCGGCGCGTGCGAGCGCGAGTTCGCGGCGTGCCAGCGCGCGTTTTCCTTCGCGGGCGTAGAGATCGGCGAGAAGGGCCGCGCCTTCGTTCCGGCAACTCGCGCAATGCTTCGAAAACGATTCGAAGGTGAGCGCGGCGAGATGATTTTTCCCGAGCGCTTCCTGAGCGAGCCCGACGGTCGTCAGCGTATCGAACCGATGCGGATCGAGATCGAGCGCTTGGCGCGCGTACGCGATCGCTTGATGGAAGTGTCGATCGAAGTACGCGGCCTGAGCGAGCCACGCCGTGGTGGCGGTGGAAAGGGGATCGAGCCGCGCGGCAACGCGTAAATCGCGGTAGCCGGCGGCGGCGTCGCCGTCATTCAAGCGAAGAATGCCGAGCCATTCACGCGCGGGTGCATCTTTGGGCGTGAGACGCACGGCCTTCTCCAACAAACGGTTCGCCACCGGAAAATTTCGACGATCGAGCGCGATCGCTCCGAGCGCGGCGTAGGCCTCACCGGCGCGAGGATCGAGCGCGATCGCTCTCTTCGCATAGCGGCTCGCCGCCGCGTAATCGCGAGCGGGAACGCCGTAGCCGTAGTCCCCCATCATCGCCTCGGCGGAGGCGAGCGCCTCGTAGCCGCGAGGATCGTGGGGCGCGAGGGCGACGACGCGATGGAAATAGGAGAGGCTGCGCAACAAGCTCGTCTGGCTCCGCTCGTTCCAATAGTACCGGCCGAGCGCGTAGAGCCGCTGTGCGGTCGGCGGCAGGACGCCGGTATGGGCGTCGCCTCGGAGCGCGACCATGCGAAGGCCGAGCCCCCCGAGCACGAGCGCCGCCACGAGGGCGAGGGCCGAGGGTAGCCAGCGGCGGCGAGCGGCGGGAAGCCCTGCGGCGGGCGCCGGCGCTGCGGCGGCGGCCGCTACCGGGGGCCGCGGGGCAATCGGAGCGACGAAGCGGTAGCCCCGGCGGGGGAGCGTCTCGATCACGTCGCCCTCCCAATGGGCGCGCATCGTCTTGCGAAGGACGTAGATATTCTGCGAGAGGCTCGCTTCTTCGATAAAGCCCTCGGGCCAGATCCGCTCGAGCAGCTCGCGCTTCGCGAGGATCTCTCCCGGGCGTTCGGCGAGCGCGAGTAGCGTCTCTACCACCTTGGGGCCCAGGGCGAGCTGCGTGCCGTCCGCGCTGAGGACCAGCCGCTCCACGTCCAGCTCGAACGGGCCGAAAATGAGTCGTTCCACGAAAGTTACCTCACCTATAGTACGCTTGCTTCCACCTCAACGTTTCGCTACCCCCGCTTTTTGGGGGGATGCCCCAGGGGAGGCCCCGGGGGAGGCGTGGGCGGAGGGCGTGGCGCGGGCAGCGATCCCGGCGGTGCCGCCCGCCGCAGACGTACGTCGTGTTATACTGCACGAATTTTCCCGCATTTGCGTACGACTGTCACACGTTATTCATCACTCATTCATCTGCAATAATTATTCTTTCGAGGTGAAACAAATATCGTAGAGCACACGTAGTAGGGGATGTACGTTAGCGCTGCGATTCGTGCAGAGCGAAACGAAATTGAAAGGGATGTTTATGAAAGCGACTTCGGAATCTACCGCCACGGTAGTCGAAGCAAAAGAGCCGGTAATCTCGATGACGCGCGTTATTGCAACGACGCAGTTCGGAACGGGATTCAGCGGTTGGGGCCCGCGCGTCTCGGGTTTCTCGACCGTATTAAAACGACTCAACTAACGACGGAACGTCGATAAAGTTTCCTCGCCGGCGGCTTGCCGACGACGAGGGAAAACGGGTGCGAGCGACCTCCACCGCACGCACCCAAACCCTCCTTCAGGAGAGTGCAGCAGGTCATAGGGGAACGATCGAATGGTCGTTCCCCTATGATTTTCCCGGATCGGGAGAAACTTCGGGAACGAGCCGCGAGTAAGAAGGCTCGATTGGAGGTTTTTTTATGCTTGTCGTCACCACGCCCACGCTTGCCGGTTATCGCGTTCGCGAGATGAAAGGCCAAGTATTCGGCCTCGTCGTGCGCAGCCGAGGGCTCGGCGGAAATATTCTAGCCGGGCTTCGCTCGCTCGGCGGCGGTGAGATTACCGAATATACCGAGATGCTCGAAGAGGCGCGCCGCCACGCACTCGACCGCATGGTGCAGAACGCCCAACGGATGGGGGCGAATGCGGTACTCGCGATGCGCTTCGATACTTCGGAGCTCGGACAGATGATGAGCGAAGTCGTCGCCTACGGTACGGCCTGCGTCGTCGAGCCGGAGGCGTAAGCGATGTTGAAACGTTTTCTCATTCTCGCCGCATCGGTCTTCGTTTTATCGGGCGCGACGCTGTTCTTCGGCGGATACTTCCTGTGGCCGCTCGCGAGCCAGTGGTTTCTCGTCGGTGCGATCGTGGTGGTCGCCGTGCTATTCGAGCGTTCGCGCTATCGTCCGCTCGTCGACCGCAAAGCGGCGGGCTGGGAATCGACCGGGGAGCGCTTCGTCGATCCTACGAGCGGAAAACTCGTCGAGGTCCGCTTCAATTCTCAGAGCGGCGAACGCGAATACGTCGAGGTTCCGCCGCAATAATCGACGGCAGGGTGCGGAGTTCGCGCACCGTCGAGAAAAGACGTTCGGCGCCCGCTTCGACGAGCTCCCGTTCGCTTCCATATCCCCAGAGGACGCCGTAGGCCGTAACGCCGTTGTCGCGAGCCGCAGAGATATCGTGCGAACGGTCGCCGACCATGGCGGTGGCGACGCCGTCGAGTCCCTCTCGCTCGACCAGCCACGCTAAGAGTTCCGATTTCTTCGCGCGCGTTCCATCGAGCTCGCTTCCATATATGCCGGCAAATATCGGTCGATCGCAAACGCGCTCGCTATCCGATCTGCATAGATCTTCGGCTTCGAGGTACAAATGAATAGCGACGCTTCGACGCTCAACTCGGCGAGTACCGCCGATATCTCCGGATACGGTTCCGCTTCGAACAAGCCAATCTCACCGTAACGCTCGCGAAAGTAGCGAACGGCGGTCGTCGCCAGAGCGACGTCGGGGCCGAGAAGTCGCTGAAACGCATCCTGAATCGGCGGCCCAATAAACGCCTCGAACGTCATTCCATCCACTCCGGCGAATCCGATCCGCTCGAGGGCAAACGCAATGCTTCGCGAGATCCCGAGATACGGGTCGATCAACGTCCCGTCGAGGTCGAAGCAAATTGCGCGCCCGGCGCGGCTGCCTATCGAAGTGAAGAGGTTCACGATTTTTTCCATTTCGGTCGCCGAGGTCGAGGAATCCCGCGCGGCGTTCAGAGTCGATAGGTCCAAAGCACTTTCGCCGCACGCGCGGCCTTGCGTAGGCATTCGTCCGCCGTTGCAATCGGAAAACCGGATTGCAGCGCGAGGGCAAGATACGCAGCGTCATAGCCGGTAAGGCTATACTCGCGGGCACTCGATACGATAACGTGCGGATTGGGAAGTTCCACCGTCAAGGCGAGTTCCATAATATCGGTGAGGGCCGCCGACGCATCACTTGCAGAGATGCGCTTTCGCCGCTCGGCTTGCAGCAAGCCGTTGACGACTTCGGTTTGAAAGTTTCCGGGAACGCAACCGCCGCGTTCGCTGACGTACGTCCGTGCCGCAACCGCTTCGGCGCCGATCTCATCGGCGAGGACCCAGCGCAGCGCCATGCTCGCGTCGACGACGATCACGACCGGCCCTCGTCGATGAGCGACCGGATATCGAGATCCTTGAGCTTCCCTTCCGCCGCGAGTCTCGACCGCAAAGCCTCCAAGCGCGCAGCAGCCCTCTTCCCGCGTTCGACGCTCGCGCTCTTCACCGGCCCGATCTCCGCGACCGGGCGGCCATTTTTCGTAACGATCGTCGTTTCACCGTTGAGCGAATCGGCGATCAATGCCGAGAAGCGCGTCTTTCCCTCAAATACGCCAACGGTCTTCATACGTCTAGTCTACCAGCTGGTTGGTTTTCGGACAAGAACGCGAATCGCGCCCCGCTCGAAGAGAGCGCGACGCCACCATGCCGCTTGGTGCCCAGGAAGGGACTCGAACCCCCACGGTGTTGCCACCACTGATACCTGAAACCAGCGCGTCTACCAATTCCGCCACCTGGGCACGGCTCGCCTTGATTCGCGCCACGGCAGCGCCGCCCTCCGTGCGAGCCCCGGCCGGCGAGTTCGCACCCCCTGAAGCCTTCCGGGCTTTTTCCGTGTCCCTAGCCCCAGAGCTCTATGATTCGAAAACTCGCGCCGATCCTCGGCATCACGTTTATCGATATTCTCGGTTTCAGCATGCTGATTCCGATGCTCCCCTATTTCGTCACCCACTTCGGGGCGGCGCCCGTCGTCGCCGGGCTGCTCTTCACCACATTCTCGCTCTGCCAGCTCATCGCCGCGCCGCTCTGGGGCAATGCCTCCGATCGGATCGGGCGCAAACACGTACTGATCGTCAGCCAAATCGGTGCGACGATCGGTTGGGCGATGCTTGCGTTCGCACCGAATCTCTTCATCGTCTTCATCGCACGCGTCATCGAAGGGCTCTCCGGCGGAAACATCAGCATCACGCAAGCCTACGTCGCGGATCTCGTCGCCCCCAACGAACGCGCGCGCGCATTCGGCTATATCGGCGCCACGTTCGCGGGAGCGATGATCTTCGGTCCCATCGGCGGCGGCCTGTTATTCGCGCGGTTCGGTTTTACGGCGCCCTTTCTCGCCGCTGCGGGCCTGCAATTCATCACCTTGATGGTCACGTATTTTATGCTTCCCGAATCGAGGCCGAAGCCCGACGATCGCGAAGCGCACGTCGGATTTCGCGACGTCTTCGCCACGCTGCGTAACCCGCATCTCGCACGCATCCTGCGCCAAAAACTCGCGCTCTCGCTCGCACTCTACGGATACTACAGCGTGATTGCGCTCTATCTGCAGGGGCAACTCGGCTTCACGCTCTTTCAAACCGACATCGCATTTGCGGTCTACGCTGCGTTCACCGTTCTGGTGAACGCGGTATTGATCGGTCGCGCATCGGAGCGATTCGGGGACCGGCGAATGTCGAGCATCGGGCTCGCCCTCCTCGTCGCCGCACTCGCGCTCTTGCCGTTCGTTCACAATCTCGTCACGCTCGCGATCGCCTACGCATGCCTTACCGTCGGCGTCGGCTTCGCCAATACCGGCATTACCGCGCTCATCAGCGCGCTCGCCTCCGAGCGCGAACAGGGCACGGTACTCGGCGTGAGTTCTTCGCTCGATTCGGTCGCCGGCGTCATCGCGCCGCCGATTTCGACCGGCATGCTAACGCGGTGGGGAAGCCCGTTTGCCGGAATCGAATCGCTCGTTTTTGCCGCCATCGCGCTCGCACTGGGCCTGCGCGTTGGGCGACCGGCGATTAGCGCGCCCGCAGAATCGTGATGAGGGCCGCGAGCGCGATGCAGGCGACGACGATGGCAACTAAACCGAGGACGCTCGCGATCCGCGCGCGACGCCGCAGTTCGCGTTTCTCATCTTCGTTCGATTCAGCCACAACGGCTCTGCGTTAGGCACGGCGACGCATCGTGCCTCCCATCGATAGTATCGCGATTCTCGCCGGGCTCGCCCTCGCCGTCGCCGCGTTCGCGGCATCGCGACGCAACGAAGGACACCCCTACGCCGACGACGTCTACGCAATGACCGCGCGCACGCATCGCCGCTATGCCGCGCTCGGCTTGCTCTTCGCGTTGTCGATCGGCGCGGCGCGCTTCTTCCACTTGCCGACGGTACCGCTCGTTGCGCTACTGACGCTCGTTATCGTATTCTACGGTACGTCTTTTTTACGAGGCTTCTCCGATGTCTGATACGTTTCGCTTCTCGCCGCGCCCGAATCGCGCCGCAGAGATTCCCTGGCGGCCGTGGGGGCCCGAGGCGTTCGCCCTCGCTCGTTCCACCGATCGTCCAATCTTGCTCTCGCTCTCCGCGGTGTGGTGCCACTGGTGCCACGTTATGGACGAGACGAGTTACTCCGATCCCGACGTCATTGCGGCGATCGCGCGCGACTTCGTGCCGATTCGCGTCGATAACGACGAGCGCCCCGATATCAACGCTCGTTACAACATGGGCGGCTGGC